>NZ_QRWO01000002.1:0-106654 GCF_003459655.1 Collinsella sp. AF19-1LB | reverse complement strand
CCTGAGGCTGTTGCAATGAAAATGACAATCAAGGCGAACAACTTAATTATCACTCCGTAAAATTTTTTTCTAATTGTCGCTTGACCCATCGGGGGCCCGCGTGCATAATAATCCGTGCGTTGCGGCGTTACCTCAGCTGGATAGAGGGTCTGACTACGAATCAGAACGTCATAGGTTCGAATCCTATACGCCGCACCAACTGAACTTTAAAGCCTCCGGTAACGGAGGCTTTTCTTATATGTCGACATACTTGAGGAGTTGCTTTCGCCGTGTTTGAAAGTATCGAGTCGATCGATTGCATCAAATGATTAAAAATCAAATTCGATAACTTTTTTTGAAAAAATGCTTGACTATTATTCAGTCCCTGTGCATAATAATCAACAAGTTGCGGCGTTACCTCAGCTGGATAGAGGGTCTGACTACGAATCAGAACGTCATAGGTTCGAATCCTATACGCCGCACCAATTGACTTTAAAGCTCCCGGCAACGGGGGCTTTTCTTATATGGGAGCATTGCGGAGATTCGAACCTCGGTCGAGGCGCGGGCGTCAAGAAAACGCGGAGCGTTTTTAGCCCGCGGGCGAGTCCGCCGGCAGGCGGGCGAAGCCGGTGCGGATCCGCGCAGCGGATGCGCGGAATCCTATACGCCGCACCAGTTGAGATTAAAGCTCCCGGCAACGGGGGCTTTTCTTTTGCGCCAGCTTGAGTGCTTTCGTCCAAAGGGACGATTTCCTGTCGACTCGTGTAAGATTCCGAGTAGATGTCGCGACTTATTCGCGACCACTCCTTCTTCAAGCGACCGATCAGGGTGATACTTCGTGGCAGAGCGTCCGACATACAAGCTCAGGTTTTTCGATCCCAAGAAGCGCTTTCCGGCGATGCCCGAGCAGCCTGCGGGACGCTCATATGGCGTGGTCTGGAAACTCTTTGGCGAGGATCAGCATGAATCTTGTTATGTCGTCGAGTTCGTTGGCAAAAGTCATGTGTCGCTTTTGGGCTACGTAAGCGTTTCGGGTGAGGTGTACAAGGTGGACCGCCCCGTCAGCGAGGCTCCGCTGCCCAACGATCCCGACATGGAACTGGTCCTTGACGAGTCGGATTCCAGTATTGGTGAGATTATGGTAAGGGAAGCCAACGGTGCAATGCGCGCGTGTGCGCAAACTGTCGGCTCTCCCGAAGGCCCCATGCGCGAGCAGTCCGACCACGAGACATGGAATTCAGCCCGCTCCCTTCCTTACGGCGAGTTCATGGCATCGATGTTCCTGCGCTACGTGATATTTGCCAACTCCGAAAACGCTATTGCGAGCACGGCGGACGCCGGCGGACTCGACGAGGGTATGCAAAATGTTATCGACAAGATCAAGCTCGTAAAGTTGCCCGAGCCGGTCGAGGTGTTTTTGGGCTTTAACACGGCACCGCTCCCCGATGCTATCGAGACGCTGCTTTACCGCGTTGACCATGCCGAGAATCCGAGCGGTATCGAGCGTTATGCCGCCGCCCTTATGAGCGAGGTCGACTTGCCCCATCTACGCACCATTGCCGCCAAGTCCGAAATGAGCCTAGCGCGCATCGACCGGTCAAAGCTGTTCTATCTCAATTTTGATCGCAGCTTGCTGGACCAGGACGAGATTGACATGCTGCTTGCCATCGAGTGCCGTCTCAACCGCCTCTCCGGCATCCTTGAGCGCATCGGGGCCGGATTGGTCCCCGCGGCATCCTCGCCGAGCCTTGAGGGCTGCGCGCTCTTTGATGCGTGGCATATCGCCAAGACGACCAACGATGTTCCCCGACTGCTCGATACGGCCTCAAGCGATAACCCGTGGGGCAAACCGGGGACGGTGGCGTGTCAGCCGGGCGGTGAGTGGGACGTGCGCACCCGCTTCGCGCGTATCGTCGAGGCGCTCAACGTGATCACGCGGCTCGACTATACCTATCGGGCAAACGTTGCCGAGGGGATTATGCTCGTTCGGTTTGGGCACTCTGTCGTGGATGCCATGCCGCAACGTGAATACGACGCTCAAGATGACGCCTGGCGCGAGCTGGAAGAGGACACGCGTGCGATCTGGGCCGCGGAGCACGATGCGCGCGTGGCGCTCACGCTTGCGGCGGCGTGCTTTGCCGCGGGCACCTGCATCACGCGCTGCTATGTGCAGATTGCTGCTCCCGACAGTGAGCAGGGCGAGCGCGTTGTCGCAACGTATTTCTTTGGGCGCGCGGCCTATCTGGCCGATTGCGTGCCTGTCGCCAAGGATCTTGAGAGCATGGACATGGACGATATGCCGTGCAAGCGTGTGCTTGAGGCATATGAGTCAACCGCTCCGGAGACGATTGAACCTGCGGAGGTTCATGCTCGTCCGCGTGATGACCATCGCATGCTGCCGCCGGCGCTGCGCGATCTGCTGCTTGCCGATACGGCTGACGAGCTGGAGGTCATGGAAGAGGACGACGACCCATACGTGGCCCGTGTTGTTGAATTGCGCGAGCAGGCAAAAGTCGACCGTACAGGTGCTTTTGAAGGCTTTTCCCGTCTTGTCGAGGAGTTGGAGGCTAAGTGCGCCGTCGCCGAGCTTTTGGCGACAGGTCTGGTTCAAACGCAGTTTTGCGATAACCAGCTGGTGCGCATGGTGCTACCGGTGTTGGAAGAAGACCGCTCTGTGCGAATCCTTCGTGCGCCCGATGCGCTGTACTTTGCCCAGCACGAGATCTGCAGTTTTTACACCGAGCAAGAGGACTTTGAACGAGCACTGCCCGAGGTGCGCCATCTTTACGATCTGGCGCGCTCGTCCATGCAGTCGCACTTTGCGCTCATCAACGTGCTTGCGCGTCTGGAGCGCTTTGACGAGATTATCGAGGTGGCGCGCCACGGCCTACGTATTGCCAGCGATCGTTCTGCAATCGGCTACCTGTTCTATCGCTTGGCGTTTGCCTATTGGAATTGCGATCAGCTCGACCTGGCGCTGGCTTGTTACCGTCTGGTGCCGCGCGGCGAGGAGTCGGGCAGCAGCGCGCTGGAAGAAATGCAGGGCCTTATGAACGAGATGGGCGTCAGCGAGCCTCCGACGTTCGAGGAAGCGGTCGAGACCATCCACAAGGCTGGACTAGAGCTGCCGCCAGTGTCCGCCGTGACAAATCAGCTGGCAGATGCCGCTGTGCAACTGGTCGACAACGGTTTCTTTTTCCTGGCGCGCGGTTGTATCTTCCAAATGTGGCGCACCATGGGCAACGACGAGCTCGGCTCCCTCAACCGCTCGCTGGGGTAGGCGAAGCTTTCAAGAAGGAAAGGCTGCTAGGCAATTAGAAAATTTCCTCTTGCTCATCCTTGGCTGTTTGGTTACTATAGAACGGCTGTTACGGAGAGCTGACCGAGAGGCCGAAGGTGCTCGCCTGCTAAGCGAGTATGCCCCAAAAGGGCATCTGGGGTTCGAATCCCCAGCTCTCCGCCAGTATGAATTGAAAGAAGGGTCCCATCTGGGGCCCTTTTTTGGTGCGGAGAAAGGAGGCTGGGGATTCGAACCCGAGAGGGCACGGGCGTTAAGCAAACGCGAAAGCGTTTGTAGCCCGTGGGCGAAAAGCCGCCAGGCTTTGAAGCCGGAGGGCATGCGTAGCATGCCCGGACATCCCCAGCTCTCCGCCAGTACGAACTTGAAGAAGGGTCCCATTTGGGGCCCTTTTTATTATCAAGAATGGCGGCTGGGGATTCGAACCCTCAAAAAAGGAGGCATCCTTTCGGACGCCTCCTTTCAGTGGGCTTATTATTCTTGCGCCCTACACCTCGGGCGCCTTGGCTACGGTCTCGCTCTCTGCCGTGAGTGGGCGGTTGTCGATGCGGCGGCCCAGGCGGTCGAGCTTCACGAGTAGCCACTCAATGGGATTCGGCCCCGAGCCTTCCTCGTCGGCAACCAAATCCATGACGGCGATCTTGGTGCCGTCCTGCTTGAGCGTAATGCTGCCCACCTTGTCGCCCACATGCACCGTGCCCGAAAGATCGTCGTAGCTAACCTTTTCGGTCACCTCGCCGGCAAGGGAAAACACGGTCGCTTGCGCCGTAGGATCGGCGAGTGTGGCGTCGATCGTCTTATCAGTCCAGTCGGTTTGACCAATGCGCGCCATAAGCGGGTTGCCGTTGGTGGTCTTTTCCTGCGTGTTGGCGATCGCGACCGTCACCTTGTGACCGTAGTACCAATTGGCAAGGGTTGCGGTATCGGTAAAGCGCTGGTCGGTGGTGGTGGAGTTCAAAACGACGGTGTAGATCTCGTCGCCATCGCGGTTGTAGGCACCCGTAAAGCAATAGCCTGCATCGTCGGTAGTGCCGGTCTTGCCACCGATGTTGCCATCTTGGCCCAGCAAATAGTTATGCGTGTCCATGGAATGCGAATGGTCGGTGCCGTCGGCGCCCGTGACCTCGATCCAGGAATCCTCGCTCGCTACGACCTCGCGGATCGTGTCGTTTTTCATGGCCTCCTGCATCATCAGCGCTACGTCGTGTGCGGTTGAGTGCATATCGCCAGCCCACTCATCAAAGTCCAGACCATGCGGGTTTTCAAAAAGCGTACCGGTGCAGCCGAGCTTCTTAGCGCGCTCGTTCATGGCCTTCACAAATGTGGCCTCGGCGTCTTTGGTCTTAGGGTCGATCTTCTTGCCCACATATTCGGCGAGCACGATGGCGGCGTCGTTGCCCGAGGGAATCATCAGGCCGCGCAGCGCCTGCTCCACGGTAAGCTCGTCGCCTTCGAGCAAGCCGGCGGTCGAATTACCCACGGTGGCTGCGGCGTTGCTCACCGTGACCTTCTCGTCCATCTTGCAATTCTCGACGGTTAGGATTGCGGTCATGACCTTGGTGATCGAGGCGATTTTGACCTGCTCATCGGCGCCGCGCCCATAGTAGACGGTGCCGTCTTTGCCCATGACGAGGGCATTGGTCGCTTCGATATCGGGCAGGTTTTCGGCCGTGATGCCGCGCGCATCGGCGGTTTTGCCGCAGACATTGTCGGTCGTGAGCACTTGGGCGCCGGCGACGGTGGGCACGCCAGCGGTAAGGGCGATAGCGCAGACAAAGCCGGCGGCAAGCTGGGCTGAGCGCTTTGCAAAAGAGGTGAGGGACTTCACAGATTTCGCTTTCGACGGGATGGTCTCTTCTGGAACTAGAGTATATCGTTTGCCGGCATCGGCGATCATCGCGTGCGTGCGTGGCCCGCATCCGCGCCCGAACGGACACATTGGTGCTTAAGGTCGACTTAATCGCCCGCGCTTGTTGTGTGTGGCACGCGCCGCCTCGGGCATAATGGAGCGCGAGAGGAGCACGCATGAACGAGCGCATTTTGGTAGTTGATGACGAGAAAGCCATCGCCGACCTGGTTGGTATCTACCTTACAAAAGAGGGCTTTGATGTCCAGATTGCCTACAGCGGGGCCGATGCGGCCAAGGCGATTCTGGAGCAGGAGTTCGATCTGGCGCTGCTGGATGTCATGCTGCCTGATATCGACGGCTTTGAGCTGTTGCGTACGATCCGTTCCAGCCATACCTATCCCGTGATCATGCTGACGGCGCGCGATGCCCAGCAAGACAAGATCGAGGGGCTCTCGCTTGGCGCAGACGATTATGTGGTTAAGCCGTTCCGTCCGCTGGAGCTCATCGCGCGCGTGCACGCTCAGCTTCGCCGCTACACCAGCTACGGTAGCCGCTCGCAGGCGGCCGAGTCTCCGACCATCCAGCTCGACGGACTGGAGATCAACCGCGATGCTCGTTCCGTGACGGTGGACGGTGCGCCGGTGCGCCTTACGCCCATCGAGTATTCCATCTTGCTGTATCTGGTCGAGCATCGTGGTAGCGTGGTGCCCGTGGAGGACCTGTTCCGCGCGGTGTGGAACGAGGACTTTATGCCCGGCTCCAACAATACGGTTATGGTGCACATTCGCCATCTGCGCGAAAAGATCGGCGACGATGCCCAGAAGCCGCGCTTTATCAAAAACGTCTGGGGCGTCGGCTACATAATCGAATAACGCCTTTGATGGTGGGGGAGTAGATATGACAAAAGACGATAGGCGGGCATTCGAGGTACCCGATCGACTCTTTGAATACGTAAGGGCGGTCGTTGACAACCGTGCGCTAGCGACGGTGCTGCTCTTTTTGCTGAGTCTGCTGCTCATCGGCATTGACAATATCGTTGGCATCCTGGCAGTTCTACTCATTGGCTTTTTGCTGATTGATCGATTCGAAATCGTTCGCCGCTGTGTGGTGATCGGCGGCGCCGCGTGGACAATTACGTTGGCGATCGGGTCCATGGCGCTTGGCGGTATTGGCGAGCCCGTATTCTTTGACGCCGGCTTTGTGTTCAACATGCTTGGATTTGTGCTGGCGCTTGCCGTGTGCGTCCTGTTCTTCTGCGGACGCGCCCTGTACTACCAGGGTTACGAGCAGGGCGAGCTGCACGCCGACCGCGTGATTGCCGCCCGCATTCAGGACCGTCTGATCGATAACCCCGACACCTGGGACAACATCGACGGCGACTTCCTGGAGGTCGAGGGCGCACTCAACCGTGTGCGCGATCGCGAGCGCAAGGTGCAACAGGCCTTGCGTGACGAGTCTCATCGCAAGGACGATCTGGTCACGTACTTGGCACATGACCTACGCACCCCGCTTGCCAGTGTGGTGGGCTATCTTTCGCTGCTGCAAGAGGCTCCTGAGCTGCCGGTTGAGCAACGTGCGCACTTTACGGGCGTGGCACTCGACAAGGCCCACCGGCTCGATGCGCTCATCGAGGAGTTCTTCGACATCACGCGCTTTGACTTCCACGATATCGTGCTCACGCGCGGCTATGTTGATCTGGGGTTGCTGCTGGCTCAGGTGGCTGACGAGTTCTATCCCATTCTCAACGAACAGCATAAAGAAGCCCAGGTTGATATCTGCGAGGATCTGACGGTGCTCGTGGACGGCGACAAGATGGCTCGCGTATTCAACAACATCATGAAAAACGCCGTTGCCTATAGCTATGAAGGCTCGATGATCACGATTGAGGCCAGACGTTTGGGTAACGGCGGCGTGCGCGTACGATTTATAAACCAGGGCGATCCGATCCCTGAGCCAAAGCTCAAGGTGATCTTTGAGAAGTTCTATCGCTTGGATGCGGCGCGTGCGACCAATCGCGGCGGCGCTGGGCTGGGTCTCGCCATCGCCAAGGAGATTGTATGCGCGCATGGCGGCACCATCGCGTGCGAATCGACGCCCGAGCATACCGTTTTTACCATCGAGCTGCCCGCCGCGTAGCGTAGGCGCCCTTACAAACACCTGACAATGCGCTCACGTGCGTATGAGCCGCGGTTTCTACTATCGATACTGCTGAATTGATATCGACGTGGAGGTATGCGGTATGACGGCTGGTGTGGCTATGGAGCCCACGGAGCTCGAGGAGCTAATGGAGGCGCGAGCCGAGGCTGCGCACGAGCGCGAAGTCGGAGACGCGACGCGCCCCACGGCGCAGGATCTTGCCGCCTCGCCGACGCGCATCGATGTCGAGGGCCTCGACCTGTTCTATGGCGACCATCATGCGCTCAAGGACGTGAATATCAAGATCCGCGACAAGCAGATCACCTCGTTCATCGGGCCTTCGGGCTGCGGAAAGTCCACGTTGCTGCGCTGCTTTAACCGCATGAACGACGGCATCAAGGATTGCCGCATCGAGGGCAAGATTGCGCTCGATGGTCAAGATATCCTGGGCGATTGCGACATCTGCCGTTTGCGCCAGCGCGTGGGCATGGTGTTCCAACGCCCCAACCCATTTCCCATGAGCATCTACGACAACGTCGCCTACGGTCCTCGCGGTATGGGTGTGCGCGACCGCGCCGTGCTCGATGAGCTGGTCGAGGACTCCCTGCGTCGCGCTGCCCTGTGGGACGAGGTCAAGGACAAGCTCAAAGAGTCGGGCCTGGGTCTTTCGGGTGGACAGCAGCAGCGCCTGTGCATCGCCCGCGCACTTGCCGTGCAGCCCGACATTCTGCTGATGGACGAGCCGACCTCGGCACTCGACCCTGTGTCGACGTTGGTGGTGGAGCAGCTGGCCTGCGAGCTCAAGGAGACCTGCACGCTGGTGGTCGTGACGCACAACATGCAGCAGGCCGCGCGTATTTCCGATTCGGTTGCGTTCTTTTTGCTGGGTGAGCTGGTGGAGCACGCGCCCACCGCGCAACTCTTCAAGAATCCGTCCGATCCACGCACCGCGGATTATTTGACGGGGCGTTTTGGCTGACGCTGTCTTTTACAGGTGCCTTTAGGGTTAAGATGCGGTCATATCGGCCGCAAAGGGGTTCAACATGATCTATTACGTCGAGGACGATGACAACATCAGGGATTTGACAGTCTACGCGCTGCGCAAGCAGGGAATCGAGGCCGAGGGCTTTTCGTGTGATGGCGAGTTTAAAGCTGCCGTGGCGCGACGGGTGCCCGATGCTGTGCTGCTCGATATCATGCTGCCCGACACCGATGGCTTGGCGATTATGCGTCGTCTGCGTGCCGATCGCCTGACGGCGACGGTGCCCATCATGATGCTTACCGCCAAGGACACCGAACTCGACAAGGTGATGGCGCTCGATGGCGGTGCCGACGATTACCTGACTAAGCCGTTTTCGCTCATGGAGCTTGCGAGCCGCTGCCGCGCACTGCTGCGTCGCGGCGGCATGGTCAAGCAGGCGAGCGATGTGCTCAGCGTGGGCGACATCGTGCTCTCGCCCAGCCATCGCGAGGTGACCGTTGCCGGCGAGCCGCTTAAGCTCACCCTGCGCGAGTTCGACCTGCTCGAGTACCTCATGCGCAAGCCCGGCGTGGTCTTTACCCGCGAGTCGTTGCTGCAGAGCGTGTGGGGCTGGGACTTCGACGGCGGTTCGCGCACCGTTGACGTGCACGTGCAGACGCTTCGCCAAAAACTGGGCGAGCATGCCAGCGCCATCGAGACCGTGCGCGGCGTGGGTTATCGCCTGGCCGAGCCTTCTGCCGGTGATGGCGCCGAAGGCGACGACACCGCGGCCACCGCATCGGAGGAGTAACCCGTGGTCTTCGCCCCCCAGGGAAAACATACGCTGTCGCACCGCGTTTTTGTGACGATCTTTGTCTGCGCCATGGCGGTTATCGTGGCGTTTACGGTGCTGGGTGCGTTCTTTGTGCAAAACACTTTGGCGGATGCCACGAGTGCCAATCTGGCGCAGGAAACCGAGCTCATTGCTGCCGCCCTCGACGAGCAGCAGGAGCCCATTCCGTTCTTGCGAAGCCTCGATCGCGAGGATCTTCGTATCACGCTGATCAATAAGGACGGATCTGTTGCCTACGACAACGAGGCGTCGCCTTCCACACTGCCCAACCATGGCGATCGCCCCGAGGTCATCGAGGCCTTTGAGAGTGGTTCGGGTTCCGCGGAGCGCGCAAGCTCTACACTCGACGAGATTATGCTGTATCGCGCCGTCACCCTTGATAACGGCCAGGTCGTTCGCTTGGCGCAGGCCCAGCCTGGCGTTGCGGCGATTTTGCTGTCGATGCTGGCGCCGATGCTGCTTATCGCAGCAGCGGGTGCAGTACTCTCGTTTTTTATGGCGCGCCGTGAGTCCCGTGCCATCATCGCGCCGTTACAAGAGGTGGATTTGGATCACCCACGCCGTAGCTATGAGCACGCCTATGCCGAGATGGTTCCCATGCTTGAGCGCATCGAGTCGCAGCGCCAGGAACTCAAGCGCCAAATGGCGGTGCTAGCGGACAACGACCGTATGCGCCGCGAGTTCACGGCGAATATCACCCATGAGCTCAAGACGCCGCTTACGGCGATTTCGGGCTATGCCGAGCTCATCGCAAATGGCATGGTCGAGGGCGAGGACGACCTGCGCAACTTTGGCGGTCGCATCTATCGTGAGGCGGGCCGCTTGGCAGCGCTTGTCAACGACATCCTTACGCTGTCTAACTTGGACGAGGCCGAACGTGCGACTGAAGGCGAGGCAGTGCCCATTGGTTCCACGGAGCCTATTGAGCTCTCGCGTGCGATCTACGCGGTTGAGCAGCGTCTTGAACAGGTCGCCCGTCAGGCGAATGTGACGATAAGTCATGAGACCAAGCCTGTGGTCATCGAAGGCGTGTCGCGCTTGGTCGACGAGCTCATCTATAATCTGGCAAGCAACGCCATCCGCTACAATCGGCCCGGCGGTACGGTTACGCTGCAGTGCGGCACCAACGACGAAGGCCATCCGTTCCTCGCTGTCGCCGACACGGGAATCGGTATCGCGCCTGAAGAACAGGGCAAGGTATTTGAGCGGTTCTATCGCGTGGACAAGAGTAGGTCCAAGGCGCGCGGCGGAACCGGCCTGGGGCTTGCCATTGTCAAGCATGCGGCCCTGTATCATCACGCCACGCTCGATCTGTCGAGCGAGTTGGGCGTGGGAACCACCATTACGGTGACGTTTCCCATACAGCAGGACGAGCCATTCGCATAGCGATACAACATAGATATTGATGTAGACGCCGCATTTGACTTTCGGGTGCGGCGTTGTTGTGCAATTTTACGATTGCTTCCGACATTTTTACAGGAGAGCCTGTTTCTTATGTATAGAGTTTGGTCTCGGTAAAAAGATGCGATAACATACGGACAGTTTTGTCAATCCGAACTGGGGAAATGAAAGGCAAGCTGCATGACCCTTCTCGAACTGTTCCAGCTGCTGAAGAAGCACCTCAAGCTGGTCATCACCCTTCCGGTGGTCTGCGCGATCGCCATGGGCATCGTGTCCTTCGTTGCGATGGACAACACCTATACCGCGACGACGAGCATGTACATTCTCGCCAAGACCGACGATAGCGGTCAGATGAGCTACAACGATCTCTCGGCGAGCCAGATGCTTTCCAACGATATCGCCACGCTGCTGGATAGCGATAGCGTTAAGAGCGGCGCCGCCAAAGAACTGGGCCTCACCGATCTGGATGACTACAAGGTGTCTGTTTCCTCCGAGACCACCACGCGTGTCATTACGCTTTCGGTTACCGGCACCGATGCCAAGGAGACGGCTGAGGTCGCAAAGGCCATTGCCAGCTCGGTGAGTACGGTCGCTCAGAACGTCGGCGCTGCCCAGAGCATCAACGTTATCGACGAGGCTAAGACCCCCGAAGCCCCCAGCGGCCCCAAGCGCACGCTGTATATTGCCGTCGCGTTCCTCGCCGGTATCTTTATCGCAGTTGCCTATGTCGTTTTGGCAGACATGCTCAATACCCGCATCCGCGGTGCCGAAGAGGCAGAAGAGCTCCTGGGTATTCCCGTTGTTGGCCGAATTCCGGCTATGAAAGGTGGTAAATAGGCATGGCTAAGGCAAAGAACACCGATAAGCTCGTTGTACAGAATGCCGCCAAGACCCTTCTGGCCAACATCCGCTTTGCGAGCGTGGACGACCCCATTCGCACCATCACCGTTACCTCCTCGATTCCCAACGAGGGCAAGTCTACGGTTTCCATTAACCTTGCTCAGGCAATCGCCACGAGCGGCAAGTCCGTGCTCCTGGTCGAGGCCGATATGCGCCGCAGGTCCCTTTCCGATATGCTCGGCGTTCGTTCGCGCGGCGGACTCTATGCAGTCCTGTCCGAGCAGGTTTCTATCGACCAGGCGATTGTCGAGACAGGTCAGAAGAATTTCTACTTCCTCGATGCCGAGCCGCATATTCCCAATCCTGCCGACATCATCGTCTCCCATCGCTTTGCCAAGCTGGTCAAGGCACTGTCTGCTAAGTTCCAGTACGTCATCTTCGATGCTCCTCCGGTCGGCACCTTCATCGATGCTGCCGAGATTGCCAGCCTGACCGACGGCGCGCTGTTCGTGGTGCGCGAGGACTTTACCAAGCGCGAAGAGGCGCTCAACGCTATCGCCCAGCTTAAGAAGTCCGAGAAGGTCAAGCTCATCGGTACCGTCATGAATTACTGTGAGACCGAGACCAGCGAGTACTACTATTCTTACTACACCAAGGACGGTAAGAAGGTTAAGAAGGGCTCCGACGATCAGGGCACTTCCAAAAAGGGCATCTTCACCAACCGAGCAAACGTTTAGTTGATTAAGGCTGACCTATGCGTGACATTCATTGCCATATCTTGCCGGGTGTAGACGACGGCGCCGCCGATCTCGAAGAGAGCTTGGCGATGCTCGAGGCTGCCAAGCGGGCCGGTGTAACCAGAATCGTTTGCACTCCTCACTGCCGTGATCCCTATTTTGATTACGACAAGATGTGGGATGCCTTTGAGCTGCTGCGCGATAACGCTGACGGTTTTCCGCTCCAGATGGGCTTCGAGGTCAACCATCGAAAGCTCGTTGAGCTTGGTATCGATGCCGCGGATCACTTGCATTTCGATGGGACCAACGAGTTTCTGCTCGAGCTTTCGACGCATGCCGATGCGTATGCGTTTAGAGAGTACGAGAACACGATTTACGATTTGCAGTGCCGTGGCTACCAGGTGATCATCGCTCATCCTGAGCGCTATCGTGCGGTTCAAAAGGATGTAAGCGTGGCGGAGCGCCTGGTCGATATGGGCTGCAAGCTGCAGGCTTCGGCGGACTTTATTGCCGGCGGTCGCTTTGGTCGCGAGAAAAAGCCGGCACAGCGCCTGTTCGATCAGAACCTGTACAGCTTCATCGCGAGCGATGCCCATAACGTGGGTCATTACGACTGCCTGGCGAAGGCTCGCGCGAAGTTTAGCGTGCGCGGAGCTCATTTTCGCTAAAATCTGTCCCTAACGTTCGCATTGAATGAAAGGGCAGCCATGGATATCCAACTTAAGACGGGATGCTTTGATGACGCGGCGTTGGTGCGCCGCGTTGTTTTTATGGACGAGCAGGGCTACGAGAATGAGTTCGACGCTATCGACGAGGATCCGAACTGCATTCATGTGACGCTCTATGTAGACGGCAAGCTTGCCGGTTGCTCGCGCGTGTTTCCCGAAGAGCTTGAGCGCGCGGCTGACGCAGAGGCTCCGGTGTCGCCGGCGTGCGACTTGGACGAAGGTGTCGCGGCGGGGGAGACCTACATTATGGGGCGCGTGGCCGTGCTGCCGAGCATGCGCCGTCGCGGTCTGGCGAGCAAGATTGTCGAGGCCAGTGATGCCGCCGCGCGTGATGCCGGTGCCAAGCTCATTAAGCTGCATGCTCAGGAATACGTACTACCACTCTATGCCAAGGCGGGTTACACGCAGATTGCCCCGCTGGACTACGAAGACGAGGGCCAGCCCCATGCTTGGATGGCCAAGCGGGTCGTGGGCGACAGATAGGGACGTTCCTTTTCTGCCGGCAGTTTGGGACACTCTTTGGCAATTGGCGCATCAGAACGTTTGGACATACAGTTTTTCGATTCCGTATGTATATATGCGCGCTAATGGGTTATAAAATCTAAGTCTGAACATAGCAGGTCTGCGATGCGGCTCGGGCAACCGGGCCGTTTTTGCGGACGGGGGTAGCGCGAAAGGACTGCACATGCGTCAATTTAAGACCGAGAGCAAAAAACTGCTCGACCTCATGATCAACTCCATCTACACCAATAAGGAAATCTTCCTGCGCGAGCTTATCTCTAACGCGAGCGACGCCGTCGACAAGCTCAACTTTAAGAGTCTGCAGGACCCGAGCGTCAAGCTCGACCAGGGCGACCTGGCTATTCGCGTCTCCTTTGATAAAGACGCCCGCACCATTACCATCTCGGATAACGGCATTGGCATGACCGCCGAGGAGCTCGAGCGCAATCTGGGCACCATCGCCCATTCCGGCTCCGAGGAGTTTAAGACCGAGAACGCCGAGCAACAGGGCTCCGATGTCGACATCATCGGCCAGTTTGGCGTGGGCTTCTACTCTGCCTTTATGGTTGCCAGCCATGTGAAGGTCGTCAGCCGCGCCTACGGCGAGGATGTCGCCCATGTGTGGGAGTCTGATGGTCTTGAGGGCTACACCATCGAAGACGGCGAGCGCGCCGAGCACGGTACCGATGTCATCCTGACGCTGCGCGAGAACGAGAAGCTCGACGCCGACGGCGAGGCCGAGACCTACGATCGCTTCCTGACCGAGTGGGGCCTCAAGAGCCTGATTCAGCAGTACAGCAACTATGTGCGCTACCCGATTCAGATGATGGTGAGCAAGAGCCGCCAGAAACCCAAGCCCGAGGACGCCGGCGACGACTACAAGCCCGAGTACGAGGACTACCAGGAGCTCGAGACCATCAACTCCATGACGCCGATTTGGAAAAAGCGCAGCTCCGACGTTGAGCAGAAGGATTACAACGAGTTCTACAAGTCCACGTTCCACGACTTTGACGATCCCGCGCGCACTATCAGCTTCCATGCCGAGGGTACGCTTGAGTACGATGCGCTGCTGTTTGTGCCGGGCCGCGCCCCGTTCGATCTGTGCAGCAAGGACTACGAGAAGGGCCTGGCGCTCTACAGCTCCAACGTGCTGATTATGGAGAAGTGCGACGACCTGCTGCCCGACTACTACAACTTTGTCCGCGGCGTCGTGGATTCTGCCGACGTGTCGCTCAACATCTCGCGTGAGACGCTGCAGCAGAACCGTCAGCTCAAGGCCATCGCCAAGCGCGTGGAGAAGAAGATTACCGCCGATCTTGAGGATATGCGCGACAACGACCGCGAGGCCTACGAGAAGTTCTTTGAGAACTTTGGCCGCGGTCTTAAGTACGGCATCTACTCGAGCTATGGCATGAAGGCCGATGAGCTCGCCGACCTGCTACTGTTCTGGTCTGCCAAGGAGCAGAAGATGATTACCCTGGCCGAGTATGCCAAGGGCATGCCCGGGGATCAGAAGGCCATCTACTACGCCGCCGGCGACTCGCGTGAGCGCTTGGCCAAGATGCCCGTGGTAAAGGGTGTGCTCGACCGCGGCTATGACGTGCTGTTGCTGACGCAGGATGTGGATGAGTTCACGTTCCAGGCTATGCGTGAGTACGTTGCCGCCGATATGCCTAAGATCTACGAGGACGACGCCGCCCGCGAGGCTGCCGAGAAGGCCGTTGCCGACGGTGCCGAGCCCGAGGTCGAGGATCGTCACCTGGAGCTCAAGAACGTCGCGACTGGCGATCTTGATCTGGCGACCGAGGACGAGAAGAAGGAGGCCGAGGACGCCACCAAGGAAAACGAGGACCTCTTTAGCGCTATGAAGGAGGCGCTCGGTGACAAGGTCGAGAAAGTTGCCGTCTCCGCGCGCCTGACCGATGCCCCCGCTTGCATCACCACCGAGGGTCCGCTTTCGCTCGAGATGGAGAAGGTGCTCCAGAAGGGACCCGAGGGCGCGCCCGACGGCATGCCCAAGAGCCAGCGCGTGCTCGAGCTCAACGCCAAGCACCCGGTCTTTGACAAGCTTGTCGCTGCCCAGAAGGCAGGTGACGCCGACAAGATCAAGCAGTACTCCGGCCTGCTCTACGATCAGGCCCTGCTGGTCGAGGGTATCCTCCCCGAGGACCCCGTTGCCTTCGCGGCGGCTGTCTGCGAGCTGATGTAACTAGGGGGTTACGCGGTTCTACGAACCGCGTAACCACTCGACGCTGCAAGCCCGCCAGAGCGGCAATCTGCCTTTCAACTTCGGCGGCATGATCAGAAGATCAATGCCGCCTTGTTTCAAGGCACCTTGCTCGCTCTGACGGGCTTTCGCTGTCTGCGCCAAAACATCGGCGTTGTTATGGGTAGTCGTTGGGGACGTTCTTAAATGACTAGTCGTTGGGGAATGTGGCACTTGGGGACGTTCCTTTTCTGCCGGCAGTTTGGGACATTCCTTGCACCATTAGTCGTTGGGGACGTTCTTGTTTGACTGGTCGTTTAAGAACGCCCCCGATGACTATTCGGATTGTTAATTTGTGCGGGTTGTGGTTTTGCGACCTGCTGAAATTTGAGATACTGTACAACTGTACGTTAACTAATCTTCGTAGTATATTGCTACCCGCAAAACTCAATACCATTGTGCTTCGAGACGCTAAAGCGCCTACGTACAATGGTTGTTGATAGTACGATTTGATTCAACGACAGGATGGATGGTCCAAGCGTGAGTCTCGGCAGCAAACTATCCGATGCAAAGGTCTTCTTTGCGATATTCAAGCGCGACATTAAGCGACTGCTTGTGAACCCCGTCGCCTTGGTGGTTACCCTGGGCGTGTGCGTTATCCCCTCGCTGTACGCTTGGTACAACATCGTGGCTAACTGGGATCCATATGGAAACACCCAGGGCATTAAAATCGCTATCGCCAACAACGATCAGGGCACCCAGAACGACCTAGTGGGCGAGCTCAATGCGGGCGATAAGGTGGTCGACCAGCTCAAGGAAAACGATCGGCTGGGCTGGACCTTCGTCGACTCGGCTGCCGATGCCAAAGAGGGCGTCGAGAGCGGGGAATACTACGCGGCGATTGTAATCCCCAAGAACTTCTCCGACAATCTCGTCTCGATGCTCGATGGCAATTACCATCAGCCTAAGCTGACCTATTACGTCAACGAGAAAAAGAGCGCCATTGCGCCCAAGGTTACCGATACCGGTGCCAACACCATCGAGGAGCAGATCAACTCGGAGTTTGTCTCCACGGTGGGCGAGACCGTAGCGGGCATCGCCAAGGATGCCGGCATCGATTTAAAGGACAAGGCAACCCAGACTCAGGACTCGCTGACAAGTTCGGTGTCCGAGGCATCCGACACCTTGGGTGAGGTGCGCGATTCGATTGGCGATATGAATGCCGCCATCGATAAGACGAGTGGCGCTATCGCCTCGGCTGATGCGGCGCTTGCCGGCATGCAAGGTCAGGCACCGTCGCTGACGCAGGCAATCTCCCAGGGCAACGACCTGCTGGGCGAGGCTCGCGCCACGGCGGGCAACTCTATCACCTCGCTCTCCAAGGCACTCTCGGAAGGTAGCCTTGCACTCACCAAGACGTCAGCCTCCGCGAACGCTGCGATTGGCAAGCTAACGGGTACGGTCACATCTACGACCACCCGCATCGACAACTCGCTCGAGTCTCTCCAGGCGACGATCGATCACAATAAGGCCGTTATCGGGCACTTGGAGATTCTCGTTAATGACACGTCGACAGGTTCCGAGGAAATTGACGCGCGCATTGTATCGACCATCGATTCGCTTCGCGAGCAAAACCAGAAGCTGCAGAGCATCAAGGATGGCCTTTCTGCACAGTCGAGCGCCATGGCAAACGACGCTACGGCAATCTCGAACGCGAGCAACGCACTCAACGCGGCAATTCAGACCGGTACGGCTAGCCTCGGTCAGGCTCAGACCGATCTGGGTCAGAACGCACTTCCGAAGGCTTCGAGCGCGCTTGACTCCTTTGCCGCCGTTTCGGGCGATTTGACCGGCATTGTGTCGGGTATGACCCCCACGATAGCGAGCGCGCGCGGCACGCTGGCGCAGCTCGACGCCACGCTCAAGCAGGCAAAGACCACGCTGTCCCAAACCGACGCCTCCCTTGCCAAGGTTCAGGACAAGCTCGCGACCGCCGCCAATGACATTGCGGCGCTGCAGACCTCTGAGTCTATGGGCGAGTTAGCCGACCTCATGGACGTCGACGTCAATGACGTGGCAGATTTCATGGCATCTCCGGTTGAGCTGACGTCCAAGTCAATCTATCCGGTCAAGAGCTTTGGCTCGGGCATCGCGCCCTTCTACACCAATCTGGCGCTGTGGGTAGGCGGCTATGTGCTCATCGCTATCTATAAACTCGAGGTCGACCGCGAGGGCATCGGTAGCTTTACGGCGCGTCAGGGCTACTTTGGCCGCTGGCTGCTGCTGGTGATCCTGGGCGCGTTCCAGGCCATTATCGTTACGGTGGGCGACCTGGTCATTGGCGTTCAGTGCGTCAATCCGCTGCTCTTTGTACTGGGCGGCATCGCTATTTCGTTCACCTACGTCAACATCATCTATGCGCTGTCCACCACGTTTAAGCATATCGGTAAAGCCATTGGCGTCATCCTCGTCATTGTGCAGATCCCCGGCTCGTCGGGCATGTATCCCATCGAGATGATGCCCGGCTTCTTCCAATGGCTGCATCCGCTGCTGCCCTTCACCTATGGCATCAACCTGCTGCGCGAGACCGTCGGTGGCATGTATTCGTTCAACTACCTGTTCAACCTGTGCATCCTGGGCGTGTTCCTTGCCATCGCACTCTTTATTGGCTTGCAGCTGCGTCCGCTGCTGCTCAACCTCAACCTGCTCTTTGACAAGCAGCTTTCCACGACGGGCCTCATGATCTGCGAGTCCAACGACCTGCCGCGCCAGCGCTATTCGCTGCGCACGGCCATGCGCGTCATGCTCGATTCGGATTCGTACCGTCGCGAGCTGCTCGATCATGCCGTGGCGTTTGAGCATCGCTACCCGTACTACATCAAGGGCGGTTTTGCCGCCGTGGTAGGCGTGCAGGTTCTGCTCTTTGTGCTTTCGACGGTGCTCGATATCGACAATAACGGCAAGATCATCCTGCTCGTTATCTGGATCATTTCGGTTATCGCCATCTGCGGCTGGCTCATCAACATCGAATACATCCGTGCGAGCCTCAATACCCAGATGCGTATCTCGGCGCTTTCGGACGAGGACCTTCGCCGCGAGATGCGCGAGCACACGGCTGCCATCCCTGCCGCCCGTCGCATGTTTGGTCTCAACGCCAGCGAGCGTGGCGCCAAGGGAGGCGAACAGCCTACGAGCCGTCTGTCGCATATCGGTGCGCATCGTAAGGCTCAAGATGCCGACGGCGCTGACAACGTAAACGGAAACGACGGGGACACCACCTCGCTTGGCAAGCACTCTAAAGGAGGTGAGGCATAAATGAAAAACATCCTGCACCTGTTTAAGCGCGATGTCCAAAACGTGTCTCGCTCCGTGATCGGCATGGTCGTCGTGATGGGCCTGATCATCGTGCCATGTCTCTATGCATGGTTTAACATCGCCGGAAGCTGGGATCCCTACGGCAATACCGGCAACCTTAAGATTGCAGTGGTCAACACCGATGAGGGTTACGAGAGCGATCTGATTCCCGTCGAGGTCAACGTGGGCGAAAACGTAACCGCCACCCTGCGCGGCAACGAGAACTTCGACTGGGTCGTCCTCAACGACCGTGATAAGGCGATTGAGGGCGTTAAGTCGGGCGCGTACTACGCTGCCGTCGTTATCCCGAAAACGTTTAGCGCCGACATGATGACGCTTTTCTCGACCGAGGTGAAGCACGCCGATATCGAGTTCTATGAGAATCAGAAGGCCAACGCCATCGCACAGATCGTGACTGAAAAGGGTTCGAGCGCCGTCCAGAGTCAGGTCAACGAGACCTTTACCAAGACCATCACGACCATCGGCCTTAAGACCGTGTCCAGCCTGCTCGACTATATGAGTACCGACCAGGTGAGCAGCTTTATCGCCAATCTGTCCTCGACGCTGGGCGATTCGGTCGAGGACCTGCAGGACGTTCAGGCGAGTGCGACGTCGCTCGCGGGCATTTTGAGCTCCACGTCCGATTCACTGACATCGGCGGGCGGCATGCTCAAGCAGACGGGCACCGTTGATGAGTCGACGAAGCAGCTGATGGAGCACGCCAAGAGTGGCATCAATGATTCCAAGGAAGCGCTCAAGGCCGCCAACGATGCCGTTGACGCGGCGATTGACGGAAGCGCGGGCTCGTTCGACAACGTGTCCGCCGAGCTTGCGAAGGCATTCGATGCCGCGAATCAGCATGTTTACCTTACGGTGTCTCAGCTCAACGAAGCCGCAGCGGCGCTCAATACGCGTGCTGACGATATCGATGCGATGACCGATCAGCTCCGTAACCTTGCCGACCAGGTAAGTGATGACAAGCTCAAAGACGGTCTCGAGTCCGCTGCGACGTCGCTGGGCAGAATTGCCGTGGAGTACCGCAACAATGCGAAGGACCTGACGGCGACCGCAAAGTCCCTTTCGGACGGCATGGCGGAGGTCAACAACTCGCGTGCCGAGGTCGACCAGGCCATCGCCGATGCCAAGGCGGGTATCTCGGGAGCCAAGTCCGACTACGATTCCACGTTCTCGGTTAAGGCCAAGGAGCTCAAGAAGACCATTTCGGGCGTTCTGGATTCCCTGAACGGTATCTCGGGTGACTTGGATAGCGCCGTGAGCGGTCTGACCGACGCCTCTGGCTCGCTCGCAAAGGGCCTCTCCAAGGCTGCGACGCTGGTCAACAAGGCTTCCGATCAGCTGGGTGAGGCATCGGACAAGATCAGCGCCTTTAAGGACGAGCTCGATGGCGCCCTGATGTCGGGTGACCTGGCCATGATTAAGACAATGATTGGCAACGACCCCGAGGGCCTCGCCGTGTCGCTTTCCGGCCCCGTCGCGCTCGACCGCAAACCGGTCTATCCGATCCGCAACTACGGTTCGGCCATGGCACCGTTCTACACGATTCTGTCGCTGTGGGTGGGCTCGATTGTACTGGCGGCCATGATGAAGGTCTCGGTTGACGATGAGCTCATCAACGAGCTGATCCCCGTGCGCCTGCACGAGATCTACCTGGGCCGCTACCTGTTCTTTGGAGGTCTGGCCCTGCTGCAGGCGACACTCGTGTGCGCGGGCGACATCCTGTTCTTTGGCATTCAGTGCGACAACCCGCTGCAATTTGTGCTGGCGGGTTGGGTCGCGAGTCTCGTGTTCTCCAATATCGTCTACACGCTTACGGTTTCGTTTGGCGATATCGGCAAGGCGCTCGCCGTCGTGCTGTTGGTTATGCAGGTCGGCGGTTCGGGCGGTACGTTCCCCATCGAGATGACCGGCCCTGTGTTCCAGGCGATCTATCCGTTCCTGCCGTTCACCCACGGCATCAACGCCATGCATGCCGCCATGGCTGGCGCCTACCATATGGAGTACTGGATTGAGCTAGGCATTCTGGCGAGCTATCTGATTCCGTCGCTGGCACTGGGCGTCGTCTTCCGCCGCCCGGTCATCAAAGCCAACGACTGGATCATCGAAAAGCTTGAAAGCACGAAGCTTATTTAGTGCAACAGCGTGACATTGACAAAACGTCGAGGTTCACTTTGCTGACGCTTTAGTGGGCTGGATTGCGGTGCAACGCTGGTTGTTGCTACAGTAGCGGGGCGTGCCGGGGGTCCGGTGCGCCCCGTTTTATTTGACCATGAGGCGGCACGCGGCCATGCACGTGCGGACACCACGCCCAGACTGAGCGCGAGGATGCCCTATGGCTCAGAATGCCGTTGATGAAATCGAAAACATGCCCGATAGCCCTGTAGCGCGCGAAGACCTGGGTGCCGGCGGCACCTCCCGCGGCGCCGGCGCGCGTTCTCCGTTCTTCTGGAAGGTCTTGCTGCTTTCGGTGGCGGTCATCTGGGGCTATTCCTTTACCACCATGAAAGATGCGCTCGATACCATTCCGGTGTTCGAGCTGGTCTACGTTCGCTTTCTCCCGGCATCACTGGTTATGTTTGCTATTTTCCATAAGCGCATCATCGCTCATTTCAATGCCCGCAACCTGATCGTCGGGCTGGGCATGGGTGCGCTCATGTGGGGAGCATACGGACTGCAAACGATTGGCCTGGCACAGACCACGGCAGGCAAGAGTGCATTTTTGACGGGCACGTACTGTATCCTTGTGCCGTTTGCCAGCTATGTCCTGAGCGGCGAAAAGCTCACCCGCTATAACCTGGGTGCGGCACTGCTGTGCCTGGCGGGCATTGGCCTGGTGGCACTCGATAGCGTCGAGTTCAATGCTGGAGATGTCATCACGCTGGGCGGCGCGGTCTTCTTTGCTATCCAGATGGCAGTGACCGGCAAGTATGGCCGCAAGATGGACATCAACGTCATCACGTTTTGGATGTTTGTGGGCAATGGCGTTTTGAGCTTAATCACGTCGCTGCTATTCGAGACTCAGGCGCCTCTGTCCGTGTGGACGCCGAGCTTTGTCGGCGTGGCGGCCTTTCTCTCGGTGGGCTGTACGTGCGTGGCACTGCTCGTCCAAAACGTTGGATTGGCGCACGTCCCGGCCTCGACGGGCTCGCTGCTCCTTTCGATGGAGTCCCCCTCGGGCGTGCTGTTCTCGGTGCTGCTGATGGGGGAGGCGCTCACCTCGCGCCTGCTTGCCGGCTTTGCGCTCATCTTTTTGTCGATTATCTTGAGCGAGACGCATTTCGATTTCTTGCGCCGAAAATCTCGCCCGCAATTGTAAACAACTTGTTGCGCCGCCCTCCTGGGGCGGCGTTTTTTATGCCTCGCCTTTAAAGTTGTACCTTGCACTTTACGCTATCAAAGTGCTTACTGCAAAAACGCTACTGGAGGGCATTTATGGCACCAGCTCAGTCCGATCTTCAACCGCAATCAGCGCCCAAGGCCACCGCAGCGGCGCAGGCCGCTATCGGTGACGGTCTCGTTGCAGAAGCTCAGGCTTTTGCAGACGAGCTCGCTGCGTGGCGACACGATTTACACCAGGTGCCCGAGCTGGGTAATAGCCTCCCACAGACCTCTGCGTATATTCAAGCGCGCCTGACCGAGATGGAAATCCCATTTGCCACGCTCGTCGATGGTTCCTGTGTCGTGGGCCTTGTCGGCGCCGGTGCCGCCGCGGCCCAGGGCAATGGCGTCTGCACGGACGAACAGGCCGGTACGGTCATCATGCTCCGTGGCGACATGGACGCCCTGCCCGTTGCCGAAGAGTCAGGCGAGCCTTTCGCCTCTACGAACGGCTGCATGCACGCATGTGGACACGATATGCACGCGACGGCGTTGCTTGGAGCGGCGCGCCTGCTCAAGGCCCGCGAGTCTGCGCTTGTCGACGCCAACGCCACGGTTAAGTTGCTGTTCCAGCCGGGCGAGGAAACCTTTGAGGGTGCCCGCGCCGCCATCGCCGATGGTCTGCTGCAGAACCCGCGCCCTCAGGTCGCCTTTGCCATGCATGTCAATAGCCAGTCGCCGCTTGGCCTGGTGCTCTACGGCAGCCCGGCGCTCTCGGGCGTGTACGGTTTTCGCATCACGCTTCAGGGCAAGGGCGGCCATGGCTCGAGCCCCGAGATCTGCATCGACCCCATCACGGCCGGCGTCCATGTGCATCTGGCGCTTCAGGAGCTCATCTCCCGCGAGGTGCCGGCGGCCAAGGAGGTCGCGCTTACCGTTGGCAAGTTCGCCGGCGGTCAGGCCGCAAATGTCATCCCCGACACTTGTGTGCTCGAGGGAACGCTGCGTGGCTTCGACGTCGAGCTCATGGAGCGCCTCAAGACCCGCATCGCGGAGGTCGTCAAAGGCGTTGCCACGACCTATCGTACGCCGGCGACTATCGAGACACTCTCGGATGTTCCCCCGCTCGTACTCGACGACGGCATGACGCAGGCGTCGCTTGGCTACGTGGGCGCGGTGCTGCCCAAGTCCGCCTTCCTGCCGCTGTTCCACGCCATGGCGAGCGAGGACTTCGCGTTGATCTCGAGCGAGATCCCGAGCGCGTACTTTACCGTGGGCGCTGCTGTGACTGATACGGACGAGCATTTTGCTCAGCATCATCCCAAGGCACGTTTTAGCGATGCCGAGCTTCCCCTTGGCGCCGCGGCTTATGCCGCCGTCGCTTTCGGATACATTGCGGACCACAAGGAGTAATCCATGTCCCAGCAAAGTAAATTTTTCCCCGGCTGGCTCGTGGTGGCCTCCGGCTTTGTCATCATGGCCACGTGCTACACCATTTTCGTTAACTGCATGACTATTCCTTCCGCACCAAGCCTTCCGAGATTGGCCTTAAGCCGCTCGGCGAGAACCCGGGCGATCCGTCCGTCTCGACGGCTGGCGACAAGGACGAGCACACGGCGCCCGAGGTTAGCGTCGGCTGGTCTCGTATCAAGAAGAGCCCGGCATTTTGGCTGCTCGTCGTCGCCTTCCTCTTTATGGGCTTGGTCAATGGCGCCATCCTGCCCAACCAGGTTACCAACATGACGAGTGTTACCGTCAACGGTGCCAAGATCGTCACGGGCGGCCACGACCCCATGTGGGCAGGCACCGTGCTTTCGGCCTACATGGTTACCGTCGTTATCGCCAAGATTTCGCTCGGTGCGATCTATGACCGCTTTGGCCTGCGCTTTGGCAATATCCTTGGCTCCGTTGCGTGCATTATCGCCTGCGTGGCGCTGTGTTTCCCGACGACGGACCTCGGTCCTATTGTCGCTGCTGTGAGCTTTGGTGTTGGAACGTGCATGGGCACCATCACGCCTACCATCGCCGCGTCCAAGCAGTTTGGCATGGCCGACCTCGGTAAGGTCACGGGCACCATTACCTCGCTCGAGATGGTCGGCGGCACCGTGGGCGCTATCGTCTCGGGCGTGCTGTTCGATGCCACGGGCTCCTTTGCGAGCACCTGGATCGTGTGCCTGGCGTGCTCCGTGGTCATGCTCGTGTTCCTGCTGGCATCCGAGCCCATCGCCGCCAAGCTGCGCGCAAGCGTGGCGGGGGAGTAGCGGGTCGCCGCCTATTCCTGTTTGTCTGTTCTGCCCGTGGCTGCCCTGGAAGCCGAATGGATGCTCGTACCGTCATTCGGTTTCCAGGGCAGCCACGGGCCTACGAAATGATCCCTTTTCCTCCGTCCCCAAGGGATCACGTGATCCGAAGGGGACGGAGGAAAAGGGATCACAAACCGCGGCGGCGCGTCTGGCCGAACGAGTCCCCATACCCTCGTTCGGTCAGACACGCCGCCGCGTTGCTGCTTTGTGCCGTATAATGTCCACTACCTATGACGCGATACAAAAGAAAGGTGTTTGCCCATGCAGGCACAGAAGGCGGAGGGAACCCGCGACCTTATCGGCGCCGAGATGCGCGCTTGGCAAAAGATGCAGCAGATCGCTGCCGGCGTGTTCGAGCCGTTTGGTTTTAAACCCATCGAGACGCCCGCGATCGAGCAGGTGGACGTCTTTGTCCACGGCATCGGCCAGTCGACCGACGTCGTGCGCAAGGAGATGTTCCGCGTCTTTAGCGGCGCCAACCTGGAGCGCGTCTTTACCGAGGGCACCGACACAAAACTCAAGCCCAAGCAGCGCCTGGCGCTTCGTCCCGAGGGCACGGCCGGTGTGGTGCGCGCAGTCGTGGAGAACAACCTGGTGCCCCAGGGCTCCACGCCGTTTAAGGCTTACTACGCCGAGGCCATGTTCCGCGGCGAGCGTCCCCAGAAGGGCCGCCTGCGTCAGTTCCACCAGGTGGGTATCGAGTGGCTCGGCGCTCCCGATCCGGCGGCAGACGCCGAGTGCATCATCATGCTCATGGAGTTCTACAAGCGCCTGGGCTTCGATCTTTCCAAGCTCCGTCTGCTCATTAACTCGATGGGCGACGCTCAGTGCCGTCCGGCTTACCGCGAGCAGGTCAAGCAGTTTATCCTCGATCACGCTGACGAGATGTGTGACGAGTGCCGCGAGCGCGCCGAGCTCAACCCGCTGCGTGCCTTCGACTGCAAGAACGACCACTGCCGCGAGATCATGGCCGACGCGCCGCTGATGGGCGACAACCTGTGCGACGAGTGCCGCGAGCACTACGAGCAGGTCAAGCGCTATCTGGATGCCGCCGGTATCGAGTATGTCGAGGATCCCACACTGGTGCGTGGTCTGGACTACTACACCCGTACCGTCTTTGAGGTCGAGGCTCCCGGCGCCGGTGTCGGCTCCATTGGTGGCGGCGGTCGCTATGACGGTCTGGTCGAGCTCGAGGGTGGCAAGCCCACGGCGGGCGTCGGCTTCGCTGTCGGTTTTGAGCGCGCCCTGCTGGCCCTGCAGGCCTTTGGTAACGACTTGGGTGCCGAGGAGGCCCCGTGCGTCTACGTCGCCAATGCCGGCAAGGAGCTGCGCCAGAACGTCTTTGCCATCACGCAGGAGCTTCGCGCCGCTGGCATCGTGACCGAGGCCGACTACCAGGGTCGTTCGCTCAAAGCTCAGTTTAAGCAGGCCGACAAGGTTGGCGCCAAGCTCATTTTGGTCCTGGGTGGCGACGAGCTTGCCGCCGGCAAGGTCAAGGTGCGCGACATGGAGAGCCATGAAGAGGTCCTTGCCGATCTGGCCAACGTCGTCGAGGCGGTTCGCGAGCGCCTGTAGCGCATCATTTTGAGCTGCGGGTCCGCTTGAGTGTCTCGTCCATTGCGAGCGATTGTTACGGGGGTGTTTCGCATTTATGCGGAATGCCCCCGTTTGTGTATGCCGTCCACCGAGAAATACGACCATTTAGAGCAAAACCCTTGCAATGCAGAAAATACTTTTGTGTGGTAAAGCGCAATCAGTGTCGAAAGTATTTCGCAAGCGCCTATAATGAATACCGCATGTTACGTGCATAGAAGGAGGAATGGGAGGAAACGTGGCTGAGAACCTAAGCAACCAGTCTGTACCCGAAGCCGCGGCGCGCGTCGCTGCCGTGGTCAACCGCCTCGTTAACCGAATCGGCTCGAATGCCGAATCCAAGGAGCGTCTCGCTGAGATCGAGATCCCCGAGGAGCTGCGCGACAATCTGGCGCTGTTCTTGCGCCTGGAGCGCCGTGTGCTTAGCGAGTATGATCCCGAGATCGCGGACCTGTTCGACAAGATTTTGACAGCCGAGATTGTGGCCAACGCCGGAAACCCCGGCACCCGTGCTGCCGACGAGTCCGTCGACGAGCAGGGCGTGCCCACTGCCGACGAGCCCACCGCCGTGGCGTTTCGCGAGGTCGTTGATCTGATCGACAGTCTGCCGCTCGATAAGCAGCAGGTTATCGTCCGCGCCTTTACGAGCTTCTTCCATCTGGCAAACCTGTCGGAGGAGAACTACCGCGTGGCGCAGCTGCGCGAGCGCGAGGCCGGCGCATCGACCGATACCGAGGTCGATCCCGCCAACGAGCTCACCGTCGCCTATCACCAGTTGGTAAACGAGATGGGTGTCGAGGGCGCCAACGAGCTGCTCGACAAGCTGGAGTTCCACCCTGTCTTTACCGCACATCCCACCGAGGCCCGTCGTAAGGCCGTCGAGGGCAAGATTCGCCGTATTTCCAACCTGCTGGAGGAGCGTCCGCGCCTGGGCGGCTCCGACCTGGTGGAGAACGAGCGCCATATGCTGCAGGAAATCGACGCCCTGGTGCGTACGAGCCCCATCGCGCTCAAGAAGCCCACGCCGGTCGAGGAAGCCGATACCATCATCGACATCTTCGATAACACGCTGTTCGACGTCATCCCCGTTATCTATCGTCGTTTTGACGACTGGGTGCTGGGCGACAAGGCGGGTACCGTGCCGCCGCTGTGCCCGGCGTTCTTCCATCCCGGCAGCTGGATCGGTTCCGACCGCGACGGTAACCCCAACGTCACCGCCAAGGTGAGCCGCGAGGTCGCCGCCAAGTACTTCACCCACATGGTGCTCAAGCTCGAGGACAAGTGCCGCCGCATCGGCCGCAACCTCACGCTCGAGGCCACCTACAGCAAGCCGTCTGCCGAGCTCATCAACCTGTGGAACCATCAGGTCGAGATGAGCACCCAGTACACCGCACGCGCCGAGCTGATCTCCGAGCACGAGCCGCATCGCGCCGTCATGCTCGTCATGGCCGACCGTCTGAACGCCACCGTGCGTCGCATCACCGACACCATGTACCACAGCGCAGACGAGTTCTTGGATGACCTGCGCGTCGTTCAGCGCTCCCTGGCCGCCTGCGGTGCCGTCCGTGCTGCCTACGGCCCGGTCCAGACCATCATCTGGCAGGTCGAGTCCTTCGGCTTCCATATGGTCGAGATGGAGTTCCGTCAGCACTCCGTGGTGCACGCCCGCGCCCTCAAGGATATTCACGAGAACGGTATCCATGGTGATTTGCAGCCCATGACGCGCGAGGTCATCGACACCTTCCGCGCTATCGGCTCCATCCAAAAGCGCTACGGCAAGAAGATGGCGCACCGCTACATCATCTCGTTCACCAAGAGCGCTCAGCATGTGGCCGACGTCTTTGAGCTTGCCCACCTGTCCTTTGCGCACGAGGAGGACGTGCCCGAGCTCGACGTGATCCCGCTGTTCGAGCAGCTCGAGGACCTCGAGGGCTGCGTCGACGTGCTCGACCAGATGCTTACGCTGCCCGTGGTGCAAAAGCGCCTTGCCCAGACCAACCGCCGCATGGAGGTCATGCTGGGCTATTCCGACTCCTCCAAGGATGCCGGTCCTACCACGGCCATGCTCGCGCTGCACTCCGCGCAGGAGCGCATTGCCAAGTGGGCCGAGAAGAACGATATCGACCTGGTGCTCATGCACGGTCGCGGCGGTGCCGTGGGCCGTGGTGGCGGCCCGGCCAACAAGGCCGTGCTGGCGCAGCCCAAGGGTTCGGTCAACTGCTTCTTTAAGCTCACCGAGCAGGGCGAGGTCATCTTTGCCCGTTACGGCAACCGCACGCTGGCTCAGCGCCATGTTGAGTCCGTTGCCGCCGCAACGCTTTTGCAGTCGGCCCCGAGCGTCGAGAAGACCAACACCGAGACCACGCAGAAGTTCTGGGATATGGCCGAGAAGCTCAACGCCGTAAGCCACGAGCGCTATCTGGACCTGCTGAACACCGAGGACTTTACACCGTGGTTCTCGACCGTGACGCCGCTGACCGAGGTCGGTCTGCTGCCGATTGGCTCGCGCCCGGCCAAGCGCGGTTTGGGTGCCAAGTCGCTCGACGACCTGCGTACCATTCCGTGGATCTTCAGCTGGAGCCAGGCGCGCATTAACCTGGCCGCTTGGTACGGCCTGGGCACCGCCTGCGAGCAGTTTGGCGACCTTGACCAGCTCAAGGCTGCCTACCAGGAGTGGCCGTTCTTCCGCACCTTTATCGACAACATCGAGATGTCGATCGCCAAGACCGACCAGCGCATCGCCAAGATGTACCTGCACCTAGGCGATCGCCAGGATTTGTCCGAGAAGGTCTTCACCGAGATGCAGCTCACGCGTAAGTGGGTCCTTGCCATCGTCGGTGACGAGTGGCCGCTGCAGCGCCGCCGCGTGCTCGGCTGCGCCGTCCGCGTGCGCAACCCCTACGTCGACGCCCTGTCTATCGCCCAGGTTCGCGCCCTTCGCGAGGTGCGCATGAACCAGGACGAGATGGCCGAGGAGAAGAAGGCCGAGTACATGAGCCTGATTCTTTCGACTGTGACCGGCGTCTCGGCAGGATTGAAAAACACGGGGTAATCGATAGCCCTGTGGCTCTCACCGGGACCCGACGGGTTTCCCTCTGAATGCGTCCTCGCACTTGAAGCCCCCTTATCCTGCTCCTTCGGAGCTGCGGATAAGGGGGCTTCGTGCTGCGGAATGCATTCAGAGGGAAACCCATCGGGTCCCTTCGTCCTCGGTCTTCGGGGATTACAGCTGAGGGGAGAATGGCGCGCTTCGCGCCTAATGTGGAGTGCGGCGAGGGCTTCTTGCGTCCTGCGGAGTGTGCCTAAAAGTAAGCTGATGGCGGGCCCTACGATGTCCGGTCTTCGGTGGATTACTGGCTGGGGGAATAATGGCGCGCTTCTCGACTTACGACTGTAGCGGCCGCGGTCCCGTTTGGGATCGCGGCCGCTCTGTTTTGGGTCAAATATGAACGTTGTGTTAATGAGTCGGTGGACGGTGGTGTTTTTCGGTGAGCGGCGTATCCTTCCAACGGTTTATCTAGTGTGTCAGTTGAAAGGAAGAGGGCGCTCGTCATTGTTTGAATGTGAACTGCCGTTTGACCACAAGACGTTGCATCTGGAACTCGAGGATAAGAACTTCGCGGGCGTGATGGAAGGTCATCAAAACGAGTTTAAGACCACGAAATCGCAGGAAGAGCTGGTGGAGGAGTCGCTTGCCAACCCTTACGGCTCGCCTTCGCTCGAGGAGCTTTGTGCTGGCAAGAAGGATATTGTCATCATTAGCTCCGATCATACGCGTCCCGTTCCCTCGCGTGTGACGATGCCTATTCTGCTGCATCACATTCATGCCGCTGCGCCCGAGGCCCGTGTGCGTATTCTGGTTGCTACGGGCATGCACCGTCCGTCGACGCACGAGGAGCTCGTCAACAAGTATGGCGAGGAGATCGTTGCCAACGAGGAAATCGTTATGCACGTCGCGACTGATGACAGCATGATGAAAAAGATCGGCACCCTGCCTTCTGGTGGCGAGTGCATCATCAACAAGATTGCTGCCGATTGCGATCTGCTGCTTGCCGAGGGCTTCATTGAGCCGCACTTCTTTGCCGGTTTCTCTGGCAGCCGTAAGTCCGTCCTTCCCGGTATCGCCAGCTACAAGACCATCATGTACAACCACAACGGTCAGTTTGTGAACGATTCCCATTCGCGTGCCGGCAACCTGTGCCACAATCACGTGAGCGAGGATATGTTTGCCGCTGCCGAGATGGCTCACCTTGCCTTTGTGCTCAACGTGGTGCTCAACGGCAAGCACGAGGTCATTGGCTCCTTTGCCGGCGACATCCACAAGGCGCACGAGGCTGGCTGCGAGTTCGTGAAGAGCCTTGCCGGCGTTGAGCCCGTCGAGTGCGAGATCGCCATTACCACTAACGGCGGCTACCCCCTCGATCAGAACATCTATCAGGCTGTGAAGGGCATGTGCGCTGCCGAGGCCACGCTTCCCGAGGGCGGCGTGATCATCGACGTCGCCGGTTGTGCCGACGGTCACGGCGGCGAGGGCTTCTATCACAACATCGCCGACAACGATCCGGCAGAGTTTGAGCGCGCCTGCATCGATCGTCCTAAGGACGAGACCCTGCCCGATCAGTGGACGAGCCAGATCTTTGCCCGCATCCTGGCGCATCACCCTGTGATCATGGTCACCGACCTGTGCGATCACCAGATGCTCAAGGATATGCACATGACGCCGGTCAACACTATCGAGGAGGCGCTCAAGCTCGCCTTTGAGATGAAGGGTGCCGATGCCAAGGTTGCCGTCATTCCCGATGGCCTGGGCGTTGTCGTCGCGCAGCACTAGTGCGTGGCCCAAACGAATCGTTTATAACCGACAAGAAAGATAAGGTTTTATGCTTACCAAACTCCTCTGCGAATTCGGCGCGACGGCCCTCATGATCGTCTTTGGCGTGGGCGTGCACTGCGATACCGTGCTCAAAGGCACCAAGTATCAGGGCTCTGGCCATATGTTTGCCATCACCACCTGGTCTTTTGGCATCTCGGTCTGCCTGTTTGTCTTTGGCGGCGCCGTGTGCATGAACCCCGCTATGGTGCTTGCCCAGTGCATCGTCGGTCTGGTGCCGTGGGGCAACTGCATCCCCTTCATGCTTGCCGATATGCTCGGCGGCTTTGTGGGTGCCGTGATCGCTTGGTTTATGTATGCCGATGAGTTCAAGGCTTCCGAGGGTGTCGTCGATCCCATTGCTCAGCGCAACATCTTCTCGACCAACCCCACCACCGAGGGCACGAACTATGCCCGCAACTTCTTCTGCGAGGCTATCTGCACCTTCGTGTTTATCAGCGCCATCCTTGCTGCTGCTAGCCGTGCTGGTGAGAACGTTCTGTTGCTCGCCATCTGCGTCGGCCTGATTGTCTGGGCCGTTGGCATGGGCATGGGCGGCATCACCGGCTTCGCCATGAACCAGGCTCGTGACCTTGGTCCTCGCATGGCCTATCAGGTGCTGCCGATCAAGAACAAGGCTGACAACAACTGGAAGTACGGCCTGCTTGTTCCTGGCATCGCTCCGTTTGTCGGTGCCATTGTGGCTGCGCTGTTTGTGCATGGTTTCTTGGGCATGTTTTAGTCCAAGGCTACATAGGTTGTCCGCCGTCCGCATGGGGTAACTTCCCAGCGCGTCCTCGGACATGAAAGAACCCCCGCTGCGCACTTCGTGCGGCGGGGGTTCTTTCGTCCTGCGGAATGCGCTGGGAAGTTACCCCATGCGGACAGCTGCGGGATCTTAGTCGCGTTGGAACAAGCAACCCAACATATAAATCTGAATTTGGATGGGAGGGGCTTGTTGCTGGTAGGGGCGTTGAAGCGCGAGTGACACTTTGGGATGCGTGGCGGCTTGGGTTGGGGCGATGCTTTGGGATGGGCTTCTTACTTAGCTGAAGAGAGGCTTAATGGCTGATAGGTAGTCTTTGGCTACTTCGGCTTTGTCTGCTTGGAAGTTGTGCCAGGCCCACCATTGGACCATTCCTACGAAGCTTGAGGCTATGTGGTGTAGTAGGAAGCTTCGGTCCATGGTGGCGGCGGGGCCGTTTGGGTCGGTGGGGACGGTTTCGGCTGCTCGTGACATGATGGTCTTGCGTAAGCAGTCGGCGAAGACGCGTGAGCCGGCGCCGGCTACGAGGGCTCGTACGCCCTGGCGGCGTTCCCAGAGGTTGTTGAGGATATGTTCGACTTGTACGAGCGGATCATCGAGCGGTGTGCCATCGTCGTCGAGGGCGTGGGTGCAGATGTCGCTCACAAGTTCGGACAGTAGGTCATCCTTGCTCTTGAAGAGACCGTAGAACGTGGCTCGACCCACATGGGCGTGAGCGATGATGTCGCCGACGGTGATCTTGCCGTAGTCCTCCTCGCGAAGGAGCTCGGAGAATGCTGCAACGATGGCGGCGCGGCTTTTTGCCTTGCGGGCATCCATGGCTATGCGTCCGTGTGAACGAGCAGGCAGCGGAGCGTGCCGGAGCAACCCTCGTAGGGGCGCTTACCGGCGCCGTAGCCGACGGCCTCGATGCGGTAGCGGGCCGGCAGGTGCTCGGACGTGCGCAGTGCGACGACGATGGCGGCGCCCGTGGGCGTCACGAGCTCGCCGGCGACCGGTGCGGGCGTGAGGGCGATATTGCCCGCCTGGCACAGGTTGACGACAGCGGGGACGGGAATGGGCATGAGGCCGTGGGCACAGCGGATGGTGCCGTGACCCTCGGAGAGCGACTCGACCACGATGTCCTCAATACCAAGGTCATCGAGGCAGATGGCGACAGAGCAGACGTCGACGATGGAGTCGATGGCGCCCACCTCGTGGAACATGACGGTCTCGGTCGTTTTGCCGTGGGCCTTGGCCTCGGCGGCGGCGAGCGCGGTAAAGATGGCGAGCGCGCGACGCTTGGCGCCATCGCTTAGCTGCGAGTCATCGATGATGGCGGTGACATCCGCCAAAGAACGGTGGTGATGGTGGTGGGCGTGATGGTGACCCTCGTGGCCATGACCGTGGGCCTCATGGTCATGCTCGTGGCAGTGCTCGTGTTCGTGCTCGCCATGATCATGATGGTGGTGCTCATGCTCATGTGTGTGCTCGGTGCCCGCTTCGTTGCCGTAGAGCCAGGCCATGTCGTGGTCGTGGTTCTCGAGCTCCTCTGCCAGCTGAACATCAAAGTCGCAGGCGTCGATGCCATGCTTGTTTACGCGCGTGACAGCGACCGCAAAGCCGTCGACTGGCAGCGTGGCAAGTTGCTCGCGCAGGTGCTCCTCGCTGGCGCCCAGGTCGAGCAGGGCCGCGACGGTCATGTCGCCGCTGATGCCCGAGGTGCCGTCGATGATAAGCGTGTGCTGATGGTTGGACATGAAATGCTCCTTAGCGGGCGCAGGACGTGCCGGCGCTCAGATGATTGATAAGACTTGCCTGGTAGGCGGCACCAAAGCCGTTGTCGATATTGACGACCGAAACGCCGCTGGCGCAGGAGTTGAGCATGGCGAGCAGTGCGGCCACGCCGCCAAAGTTCGCGCCATAGCCCACGCTGGTGGGGACGGCGATGACCGGACAGCTCACAAGGCCTCCGATGACGCTCGCCAGGGCGCCTTCCATGCCGGCGATGGCGATGACCACCTGCGCCTGGGCAAGTTCCTCAGCATGCGCGAGCAGGCGGTGCAGGCCGGCGACACCCACGTCGTAGAGGCGATCGACCTCGTTGCCGTAGAACTCGGCCGTCAACGCGGCTTCCTCGGCAACGGGCAGGTCGCTCGTGCCGGCGCAGGCGACGACGATGCGTCCGTTGCCGTTGGGGGAGGGCTTGCCACCCACGAGGGCGAGCTGGGCGTCCGGGACATATCCCAGGTCGATGCCGTTGCCGAGGAGCTCCGAGGTGCGGGCTGCCTTTTCGTCGTCCAGGCGCGTGACCAGGATGCGCTCCTGGCCGGCATCGAGTAATGCTTTGATAATGGCGGCAATTTGCTCGGCGGTTTTACCGGCGCCGTAGACAACTTCGCCGGCTCCTTGGCGCACCCCGCGCGAAAGGTCGAGCTGTGCAAAGCCCAAATCGGCGGTCGGAGCCGTCTGGATGCGCGTGAGGGCGTCGGCAGGGGTGACAGCTCCGCCGGCAACATCGCTCAGCAGCTGCTCTAGATCTCGCTTATCCATATATGTTCCCTTCGACGGCGCAAAGTTTAGCACTCAAAGGGTATGTTTCCGAACACTAAAGCAGAATTGTTCGGAAACTATAGGACAGACTGATTCAATTGCTAGACGGATTGGCTAGTCGCGCAGGATGATGTCCATGGCGAGCATCAGATTGCGCTCGTCGATGGCAAACGGGGCGGCCTCGCGCGTCTTGGGCTTGGCACAAAACGCGATGCCCGTGCCCGCGGCCTGAATCATGGGGATGTCGTTGGCACCGTCGCCGATCGCGACGGTGTGGGCCATATCGACGCCGCACTCAACTGCCCAATCTAGCAGCTGGATGAGCTTGGACTCCTTGGTCACGGTGTCTGCCGCCAGCTTGCCGGTGAGCTTGCCGTCTACGACTTCCAGGCGGTTAGCCAGGCAAAAGTCGATGCCCGCGGCGGCCACGATCTTGTCGGCAACCTCGTGGAAGCCACCGCTTACCACGCCGACCTTCCAGCCCTTGCTATGCGCCGAGCGCACAAGCTCCAGCGCGCCGGGGGTAAATGTCGCACGCTCAAAGGTGCGCTCGAACACGCTCTCGTCCAGGCCGGCGAGCAGCCCCACGCGCTCCTCGAGCGCCTGCTTAAAGTCAAGCTCGCCGCGCATGGCGCGCTCGGTAATTTGCGCTACCTGCTCGCCCACGCCGGCCTCCTCGCCCAACAGGTCGATGACCTCCTGGTTGATGAGCGTGGAGTCGATATCCATAACGATGAGGCGTGCAGTCATGGCGGGCCTTTCCGAGTGCAGTTGTATTGGGGCACATTGTCGCACGCCGCACGCCTGTGCGACGGCCAGGCCGCGTCAATTGTTTCGTCTCCGTCAAGTCTTTGGGCAGGAGCTACTTTTTCGCGGCACATCGACACAGGTGCGATAAGATAGAACGCCATGTCTGGCTGCGCGGTTTACGCAGGCCGGGCAAATCTGTACGACGCCGCCCGGAACGACACGGGGCGGCACAGATCCATAAAGGAGGATCACTGGTATGAGCCAGACCCGTCCCATCGACGAGCATTCCATGCACACCCGTACCTGCGGCGAGCTTCGCCGCGAGAACGTGGGCGAAGAGGTCACCCTCACCGGTTGGGTGAGCCGTCGCCGCGACCACGGCGGCCTTATCTTCTGCGACCTTCGCGACCGTGAGGGCATCACGCAGCTCACCTTCGACCCCGAGCACTCCGACGGCGATGCCTTTAAGATCGCCGAGACCATGCGTCCCGAGTGGCCCATCAAGATTCACGGCGTCGTGCGCGCCCGTGGCGAGGAGACCACCAACACCAAGCTCGAGACCGGCGAGATCGAGGTTCTGACCGACCACGCCGAGGTGCTCAACACGTCCGTCACCCCGCCGTTCCAGATCGAGGACGGCATCGAGACCAGCGAGGACACCCGTCTGCGCTATCGTTATCTGGACCTCCGTCGTCCCGAGATGATGGCCAACCTCAAGCTGCGCTCCGATTTCACCTTTGCCATTCGCGAGGCGCTGCACAACCGTGAGTTCATGGAGGTCGAGACGCCCTCCCTGTTCAAGTCCACGCCCGAGGGCGCCCGCGACTTCATCGTCCCCAGCCGCATCCAGCCGGGTAACTTCTACGCCCTGCCGCAGTCCCCGCAGCTTCTGAAGCAGCTGCTCATGGTCGGTGGCGTCGAGCGCTACTACCAGGTTGCCAAGTGCTTCCGCGACGAGGACCTGCGCGCCGACCGTCAGCCCGAGTTCACCCAGGTCGATATCGAGATGTCCTTCGTGGACCAGAACGACGTCATGAGCGCGCTCGAAGAGGTCCTGTCCGATGCCTTCGGCCGCATGGGCGTCGAGATGCCCAGGCCGCTGCGTCGCATGGACTACTGGGAGGCCATGGACACCTATGGCTCCGACAAGCCCGATACCCGCTATGGCATGCACTTGGTCGACCTGACCGACATCTTCGCCAACTCCAAGTTCAAGGTCTTTGCGACTGCCGCGAACGAGGAGGGCTCTGTCGTTAAGGCCATCAACGCCAAGGGCGCCGGTGCCTGGGCTCGCGCCAAGATCGATAAGCTTGCCGGCGTGGCTTCCACGTTTGGCGCCAAGGGCCTGGCCTGGATCGCTTTCCGCGAGGACGGCTCCATCAACAGCCCCATCGTCAAGTTCTTCTCGGACGAGGAGATGGCCGCCCTGCGCGAGCGCATGGACGTCGAGCCCGGCGACCTTGTGATGTTCGCCGCCGGCCCGCGCCTGCTCTCCGACGAGATCCTGGGCGGCATGCGTTCCCACATGGCTAACGCGCTCGAGATCAAGCGCGAGGGCCACGACTTCCTGTGGGTCGTCAACTTCCCGCTGTTCCACTGGGACGAGGACCGCAAGGCTTACGCTGCCGAGCACCAGCCCTTCACCCTGCCGACCGAGACCGACATCGCCAAGATCGAGGCCAATCCGTTGGCAGCCGGTTCTTGCACCTACGACTTTGTCATGGACGGCTTTGAGGCCGGTGGCGGCGGTATGCGTATCCACAACGCCGAGATGCAGATGTCCATGCTCAAGCTCCTGGGCTTTACCGAAGAGCGCGCCGAGTCTCAGTTTGGCTTCCTCATGGAGGCGCTCAAGTTTGGTGCGCCCCCGATGGGCGGTTTTGCTCTGGGCCTGGACCGCGTGTGCATGCTGCTCACCGGTTCCGACTCCATCCGCGACGTCATGGCGTTCCCCAAGACGGCCAGCGGCTCCGACCTCATGTCGGGCGCCCCGAGTGCCGTTAGCGGCGCCCAGCTCAAGGACGTTAGCCTGCGCCTGATGTAGGCGAGCGGCTACATATTGCTTGCAACGAGGGAAGGACGCGCGCCTTCCCTCGTTTTTTATGCGCCGAGGTTGTGGGGGCATGGGATGGCCGGGCGTCGCGGAAAGTGCGTCCCGGAATCTGCGTCCAGAACGGGTCGCGCTTTCCCAAAGGGGGTCCTCTGGGAAAGCGCGACCCAGAATTCGGCAAAATAATGGGGCACAGTTTCCGGTTGAGCGGTCTAACGGAAACTGTGCCCCAGAATGAGCACTCAAAACGGGACAGGCTTTCCGCAACAACTGTCTGGCGGAAAGCCCGTCCCAGTTTCTTATAGCGAGTCTCTCTGAACGAGCTGCATGTGCATGACGGTGGTGGTTGGCTTGGCACCCTTGATCATGTCGAGCGCAATGTTGGCGGCCATGTGGCCTTCTTCGCGCAGGGGCTGGCGGACGGTCGTGAGCGCGGGGACGCAGCGCGTCGCAATCTCGTGATCGTCGAAGCCGACGACAGAAGCGTCCGCCGGAACGGATAGGCCTGTCTCGTTGAGCGCGGTGATGACGCCAGCCGCGATACGGTCCGATCCGCAGAGCACGCCATCGAAAGCAATCTCGCGCGCGAGGATCTGGTGCATGGCCTGATAGCCGTCTCCGCTGTTCCAGCCGGTATAGATAACGTTTGCGTCTGGGAGGTCTTCGCCCAAGACGGCGCGGTAGCCGCGCAGGCGGTCGACAACAGCGGGGTTGTCTTGCGGTCCCAACACGGCGACGATATCTTTGCGCCCGCGCTCTTTCATAGCGAGCGCTGCAAAGCGTCCGCCCTCTTCGTCGTCAGAGTAGACTGTCGAGAACACATCGCGATAGGGGTGGCCCTCGAGCTGGCCGCACAACACGGTGGGTACACCCAGCTCGCGCAGCACCTCGAGCAGCTCGCTGCCCTTGTAGGGGGAGACGTCGATCACGGCGTCGAACGAGCGGCGCTCAAAGTGCTCGCGTGCGCGGTTGCGCTCATGCGTAGAAGACGCCTGCAAGATAACGGGCAGATAGGACGACTCCGACAGTTCCTCGGTAATGCCGCTCAAAAACTCGCTATAGGTGGGGTCGCTGAAGAGTTCACTCAGGGGCTCGGTCACGAGCACGGCGATGATTTCCGTGCGCCCGACAGCGAGCGCTCGGCCACGAGCGTTGGGGACAAAATTGACTTCCTTGGCCGCCGCGCGGACGCGCTTTTTGGTTTCCTCGCTAATGCGGGGCGAATCGTTGAGGGCGCGCGATGCCGTGGAGCGCGACACGCCGGCAGCTGCGGCAACCTCGGCAAGCGTAGGTGCGGTGCGAACTGGTTGGGTCATGGCGTCTCCTGGAAAATGCGGTCGAAGTTGTCACTGATATGGGCTGGTGCGGATACAGCTTACTATAGTGCGCCTGAACAGCGTTCATGATATCCGGCCACTGGTGGCATTTCACGTTCAAGCTGCTGTTGAACATGGCTTGCACGGGCGGGGCATAGATGGGCGCGGCCGTTGTCCGCCGCCTGGGAATGCTGTTTTGCGCTGAGTTTCGATACGCAGGGTGACATAAGTGTCGTGGTTGTACAACCGGTTGCACCGTTAACCCGACCAAATCGACCGTTCAGCGGACAACCGGTTGCACAGTTTTTTGCATCGCCCGTAAGATAAGGACAACCGGTTGCACAAGAATCACTACGATGACGAAGGAGCATCACCATGGACGCCATTAACGATTGGGAAAACCAAGCGCTCACCCACAGGAACCGCCTGGCACCCCATGCGTACTTTATGGGCTACGAGACCGCCGATCTCGCCGCTACGTACAGCCGCGAGCTGTCGCGCGGATTTGTCCAGCTGTCCGGCTCGTGGCAGTTCCGCCTCTTTGAGGGCCCAGCTGCCGTCTCCAACGAGGAGCTCTCCACGTACAAGCCCGAGTGGGATCACGTGGAGGTTCCGCACCTGTGGCAGGTGGACGGCTATGGCAACCTTGCCTACACCGACGAGGGTTTCCCGTTCCCGGTGGACCAGCCGTTCGTTCCCTCCGACGACCCCACGGGCGTTTACCAGCGCATCGTCAACCTTCCCGCCATCCCCGCCGGCGCTCGCGAGATCATTCGCTTCGACGGCATCGAGAGCTATGGCGAGCTGTACGTCAACGGCCAGTTTATCGGCATGACCAAGGGCTCGCGTCTGTCCGCCGAGTTCGACGTGACCGACGCGCTCGTCGAGGGCGACAACCTGTTTGCGGTCAAGGTCCTGCAGTACAGCGATGGCAGCTATATCGAGGACCAGGATATGTGGTGGGCTTCGGGCATCTTCCGCGATGTGTACCTTATGCAGCGTCCCGCCGCGCACCTGGTCGACTTTAGGTTCCGCACGCACCGCGAGGGCGATGCCGCTCTGATCACGCTCGATACGGTGGCCGAGGGCGCTACCCGCGTCGTGTTTACGCTCAGCGATGGCGAGAACGTGGTCGCTACGGGCGAGTGCGTCGACGGCCATGCCGAGTGCAGCGTTGCCGATGCCCACTTCTGGAGCCCCGAGGACCCCTTCCTCTATGACCTTACGTTTGAGGTCTACGACGGTGACGAGGTCAGCGAGTACGTTCCGCATCGCCAGGGCCTTGCCGAGGTGACGGTCGAGGGCAATCATATCTACCTCAACGGCACCTACTTTAAGATGCATGGCGTCAACCGCCACGATCACGACGATCACAAGGGCCGCGCCGTGGGCCTCGATCGCATGCGCCGTGACCTGGAGCTCATGAAGCGACACAACATCAACGCGGTGCGCACCTCTCACTATGCCAATGACACGCGCTTCTACGAGCTGTGCGATGAGTATGGCATCATGCTGGTCGCCGAGACCGATATGGAGAGTCACGGCTTCGAGAATATCGGCAATATCGCCCTGGTCACCGACGACCCGGCATGGGAGCCGGCCTACGTCGACCGCATTGAGCGCCTGGTGATGCAGGAGCGCAACCACGCCTGCATCATTATGTGGTCGATGGGCAACGAGAGCGGCTATGGCTGCAACATCCGCGCGATGTACGCCAAGGCTCACGAGCTCGATGATCGTCCGGTCCATTACGAGGAGGACCGCAACGCCGATACCGTCGACGTCATTTCCACGATGTACTCCCGTGTGTCGCAGATGAACGACTTTGGTGAGCATCCGTTCCCCAAGCCGCGCATCAACTGCGAGTACGGCCACTCCATGGGCAATGGCCCCGGAGGCCTGTCCGAGTACCAGGAGGTCTTCGATCGCTGGGATTGCATCCAAGGCCAGTTTATCTGGGAATGGTGCGACCACGGTTTGGCTGCTGTGACCGAGGACGGCGTTGCTTACGATATGTATGGTGGCGACAACGGCGATTACCCCAACAACAGCAACTTCTGCATCGATGGCATGGTGTTCCCTTGGCAGCAGCCGAGCCCGGGCCTCACTGAGTATGGCCAGGTCATCTGCCCGGTTCGCATGGCTTATGACACCGAGGCGGGCGAGCTGACCGTCACGAACAAGCGCTGGTTTACTACCCTCGAGGATGTCTGCCTGTCGGCGGAGACCCTGGTAGACGGCGATGTAGTGTGCCGCAAGACGCTTATGCCCGGCGCGGTGGCTCCCGGCGAATCCGTCCAGCTGCCACTGGTGATTCGCGAGGCCGCGGTAGGCGAGACCCTGCTGACCGTGTGCGCCTACACCATGGCGGCTCACGCCTGGTGCGAGCCGATGTTCCAGCTGGGCGCAAGCCAGTTTGCCATCGCAAACCATCCGGCGCCGGCCATCGCCGCCCCCGCTCGTCCTGAGCTTACGGTCGAGGAGACCGAGCAGGAGATCCGCATTCACTCCCTCAACGGCGAGCTGACCTTCAGCAAAGTCAACGGTACCGTGAGCGAGTGGAAGGCATCCGGCCGCGACGTAATGGCCTCTGGTCCCCAGGTTGGTTTTTGGCATCCGCTCGTCGACAACCACGCTCAGGAGTATGACTCCCTGTGGAAGGACAACTTCATCGATGTGATGCAGACGTCTACCCGCAAGGTTTCTTGGAAGCAGGACGGCAATGCGGTCGTCGTTACCGTGAGCCAGCGTATCGCTCCTCCCGTCCGCGCGTTCGGCATGCGCGTCGAGCTCGTCTACACCGTGCTTCCGAGCGGTCGCGTCGACCTCAAGGTTTCCGGCGAGCCCTACGGCGATTACTCGGATATCATCCCGCGCATCGGCATCTCCTTCGAGGTCCCCGGTTGCAATCGTGCCGTCGAGTGGTATGGCCACGGCCCGGGCGAGAACTATCCGGACTCGCTGCGCGCCAACCCGGTCGGTCATTACCGCACTACGGTCGACGACATGTTCACGCCCTACGTTATGCCTCAGGACTGCGCCAACCGTGAGGGTACCCGCTGGGTTGCCCTGCGCTCCAGTCACGGTGACGGCGTGTTGGTGACTCGTCCGGCTGATGCCGCCTCCAACCCGTTCTCGTTCTCGGCATGGCCCTATAGCTGCGAGGCAATCGATAACGCCAAGCACGTCTACGACCTTGTCAAGGGCGATACGGTCACGGTCAACATCAACGACCAGCTGCTCGGCCTTGGCTCGAACTCTTGGGGTTCCGAGGTGCTCGATTCCTATCGCACCCGTTTTGAGAGCTTCAGCTTTGAGGTGTCCCTGCGACCGCTGACGTCTGCCGATCTGGCTCAGGCGCTGGCACCCATTAAGGAGGCATAAGCCATGCATGTCTTTAACTCGCGCGCCGATTTCGACGCTCAGATGAAGTCCGTCAAGAAGTGGATGCGCACCGGCCAGGCGCTCGATGGCGTTGCCGACCTACAGCACGACGTGGCTTACTCCATCGGCGACTCGTTGGTTTACTGGTGGGTCTATTCCCGCGAGGCCGCAACCGCCGACCTGGTCGGTCACCGTCGCTACCATGCCGTGCTCGCTCCGCTCGACGGCGGCCTGACCGTCGAGGTCGCCCCCAAGGCAGGCCTCACCTGCACCCGCGCTTACAGCGATATCGATGATCGCGAGCGCTTTGAGGGGGCGGGGGAGACCGTGACGATTCCCGCCGGCGGCGTTGCCGTCGTCGAAATTGACGAGGCCTACCGTGTCGTGGCCGATGCCGCGGATTCCCGCGTCGTGGTACTGCACGTGACGGTCGAAGGTTATTCCTTCCCCAACAAGTAGTATTCGTCCGTTTGGACGTTTGCTTTGCGCCGTTAAGGGGGATGGCTTTGTTGACTCCCTTTTCCCCATTCCCCTTAGCAGGTGCGCCGTCCGTGTTCGCACTTGCAGCTCGGACGGGTTTAGATGACATTTAATAGATGATTGGGAGGGCTTATGAGCTCTGAAAAACGAGGAACGATCGGTTCGTTCGCTCTGCTGGGCATGACGGTCGCCGCCGTGTTCGGTATCAAGAACATCATCAACAACAACGCGGCCATCGGCTTGGCAGCTGCGCCGTCGTTCTTCTTCGCCACGCTTTTGTACTTTGTCCCCTATACCCTGGTTACCGCCGAGTTCGTCGGCCTCAACAAGGACTCCGAGTCTGGCGTGTACGCATGGGTTAAGACCTCGATGGGTGGTCGCTGGGCGTTTCTGACGGCGTTTAGCTACTGGTTCGTCAACCTGTTCTACTTCGCGTCCGTCCTGCCCAATGTCATCATCTACGCGAGCTACGTGTTCTTTGGTGCCAATGCCGAGCTTTCGCAGCTGTGGATCACCATTATCGAGATCGTCGTCTTTGCTATCGCCACGTGGGTGTCGACTAAGGGCGCTAAGTGGATCGGCTCCATTTCGTCCTTTGGTTCGACTGCGGCTCTCGGCCTGACCGCTGTGTTCATCCTGCTGTCCCTGGCCGCTGCATTTGGCGGCGTCGAGTTCGCTACGGCTCCTACTCCGGCTAACATGGCTCCCGACACGAGCAGCTTCGCCACTACGTGGGGTTTCTTCGGCACGCTTGTCTGGATCATCCAGGGCGTGGGCGGTGCTGAGTCCGTCGGCGTGTTCCTTAACGACCTTAAGGGCGGCGTCAAGGCCTTCGTGCGTACCGTCGTTGTTGCAGGCCTCACCATCGGCCTTCTGTATGCAGGCGCTTCGCTGCTGGTTAACCTGTTCATCCCCGAGGGCAGCGTTGCCATCTCCACCGGTATCTTCGACGTATTCGGCGCTGTCTTTGCCCACTTTGGCATTCCCATGGAAGTGTCCACGCGCGTCATCGGCTTGATCCTTCTCGCCGCTACGCTGGGCTCCCTCATGATGTGGACCTCCGCTCCCATCAAGGTGTTCTTCACCGAGATCCCCAAGGGCGTCTTTGGTAGTAAGATTGTCGAGCTTAACGAGCATGGCATTCCCGCCCGCGCCGCTTGGCTGCAGTTCGCCATCGTCGTCCCCATCCTGATCATCCCAGCCCTGGGCTCTGGCAACCTCGACGACCTGCTCATGATCGTCACCAACATGACGGCTGCCACCGCTCTGCTCCCGCCGCTGCTGATTCTGCTTGCCTACTTTATGCTGCGCAAGAACTTCGACGCTGCTCCCCGTGGCTTCCGCATGGGTTCGCGTCCCTTTGGCCTGGTCGTCGCTGCGTTCCTGCTCGTAGTCTTCTGCTTCGTGCTTATCTGCGGCACCATTCCGCTCGATCAGCCGCTGTGGCTGACGCTGGTTTACAACGTTGGCGGCGTGGTTGTCTTCCTGGGTCTTGCCGTGATCTGGTACAACCGCTACATCAACCGTCTGCGCGAGACCGATCCCGAGGCCGCCGAGAGCGAGCTGCGCCCCTCCGTCCTCGACATGATGGAGTAGCGGCTAGGATTAATCTACGGCTGTGGAATAAATCGATTCCCTTTCCTAAGGAGGGGCCTTACGAGGCTCCTCCTTTTGTGTTTTGGGGCACGGTTTTGGATCCTGTGGGCAAAAAATGCCAAATATGAGTACTGTTGCAAAATGAGTGCCATATCTATCGGCCGGTTTTGAGCAAAAATGGGCTCAAAATCAATTTATCTAACCCCCTTGAAGGGAGTTTGATGGCTTTCAGCCTCTTCGAATCGCTCAAAGTAGGCAATTTGCTCTCGATTTTGCTGCTACTAAATTGGTGACAGTACTCATATTTGCCACTTTTTGACCACGGGGTATCCGGAGGGGCTCTCGACAAGCATCTAACGGTACAATAACTACCACGTGGCTGGGTTTGCCAGCCGAATGAGCGATACCGCGGGAGGGGACATGGTCGAGTTTACAAAGACGATTAAAGATCCGTTGGGACTGCATGCCCGCCCGGTTGCGCTGCTCTACGACATCATTGCCAAACATCGTAGCGACGTGTCGGTCAGCATCGGCGACCGCCATACCGACGGTCGCGACGTGATGGGCCTCATGGCTCTCTACGGCGAGTGCGGCGAGGACATCATCTTCCGCGTTTCGGGCGTGGATGAGGCCTCCTGCGTCACGTCGATCAGAAACCTCTCCCTCTAAACGCAACAATGTGACAAAGGGGCTGTCCCCTTGTCACACCTGTTTCATATGGGAAACTTTTTCGAAAACTGAATAGGGACCCTTTCCAAAAAGTTAACCACGTGCTAGTTTACTGTAGCGAACATAGACGTGGTTAACTTTTGCTGCGTCGATGTTGAGGACGAACTGACGTTAGGAGCACACTCATGTCTTGCGGACCGCAGATGCCGGCCATGCCGCTTTCGATGGTGAAAGCGGGCGAAACCGTGCACGTGTCTCGTGTAAAGGGCAATGAGGACATGAAGCACCACCTCAAGGACCTCGGCTTTGTCGAGGGCAGTGAGGTTCACGTGGTGAGCTCGAGTGGCGCCAATATCATCGTCACCGTGCTGGGCGCACGCTTTGGTATCGATACCAAGGTCGCCATGCACATCATGACCGTCGGTTAGTCCGCAGCATTTCATTAAAACCGAAAGGGGGACAAGAGGATGAAGACGTTGGGTGACGTTAAGGTGGGCGAGAGCTCTACCATCGTCAAGCTTCACGGCGAGGGCGCGCTTCGCCGTCACCTTATGGACCTGGGCCTCATCAAGGGCACTTCGTTCAAGGTCGTTAAGGTTGCACCGCTCGGAGATCCGGTCGAGATCAACGTGCGCGGCTACGAGCTTTCCATCCGCAAGGAGGAGGCTGCCGTCGTCGAGGTCCAGTAAGGGCCCGCGGCAACTATTTATGCAGATAAAGTTAGGTTTTTCTAACTTAAATTTGCAATGTTGAAGCACATTATCCAGCCCGTGCGGAGAAAGCAGCGCGGGCACACAAGGAAGAAGGATTGAATGGCGGATTCTCAGATCCATGTCGCGCTGGCGGGTAACCCCAACTGCGGCAAGACCACGCTTTTCAACCTGATCACCGGCGCCAACGGCTACGTTGGCAACTGGCCCGGCGTCACGGTTGAGAAAAAGGAAGCCAAGCTCCTGAGTGACAAGAACGTCACGATTACGGACCTCCCCGGCATCTACTCGCTTTCCCCCTACAGCCCCGAGGAGCAGTGCTCGCGCGACTACCTCATGAGCGGCGAGCCCGATGTGGTCGTCCAGGTTGTCGATGCCACCAACCTCGAGCGCAACCTATACCTGGCGCTTCAGGTCATCGAGACCGGCCTGCCTGTGGTCGTCGCCCTCAACATGGCCGACTTGGTCGAGAAGAACGGCGACAAGATCGACACGGACAGGCTCTCCAAGAAGCTCGGCTGCCCGGTCATGATGATCTCGGCCCTTAAGAACAAGGGTATCAAGGAGCTGTTCGAGCAGGTTAAGAAGTCTGCTGCTTCCAAGGGCCAGGTGCCGGAGCACAAGTTCGATTCCTCCATTGAGGATGTCCTGACGCACATCGAGAACAACCTGCCGGCGAGCGTTCCCGCCAACAAGCGTCGCTACTACGCTGTCAAGCTGTTTGAGCGTGACGCGGACGCCTGCAAGCTTATCAACCTCACCAAGGAGAAGGCCGCTCGCGTTGAGCAGCTGGTTGCCCAGTGCGAGCAGGATTGCGACGACGACGCCGAGTCCATCATCACCGGCGAGCGCTATGGCGTCATTGCCCACATCATCGACGAGTGCATGACCAAGGCTCCTGCCAAGATGAGCACCTCCGAGAAGATCGACCGCGTGGTTACCAACCGTATCCTGGGCCTGCCGATCTTTGTGGTCATCATGTTCTGCGTGTACTACATCGCCGTTTCTACCCTGGGCGGCACGGTGACCGACTTCACCAACGACCAGCTCTTCGGCACCGACGGTTGGTACGTGCTCGGTCAGGGTCGCGATGCGTATGATGCGGCTGTCGAGGCTGTGGGTGAGGACGCTGCCGATTCGATTGACCCGGCGGAGTACGGCCCCTATGTCCCGGGTATCACCACCGTGGTGCACGACGCCCTCGTGGCGGGCGGCACCGAGGACGGTGGCCTGGTCGATTCGCTGGTCTGCGATGGTATCGTCGGCGGCCTGGGCGCCATCTTTGGCTTTGTGCCGCAGATGTTCCTGCTCTTTGTGATGCTGTCTTTCCTGGAGGACTGCGGCTACATGGCGCGCGTCGCCTTCATCATGGACCGCGTGTTCCGCCGCTTTGGCCTGTCCGGTAAGTCGTTCATCCCGATGCTCGTGTCCTCGGGTTGCGGCGTCCCCGGCGTCATGGCCACCAAGACCATCGAGAACGAGAAGGACCGCCGTATGACGGTCATGACCACCACGTTTATTCCCTGTGGCGCTAAGCTGCCGATCATTGCCCTGCTCATGGGTTCCATCATCGGCGATTCTTCCACCACCGCCGCGTGGATCAGCCCGCTCTTCTACTTCCTGGGCGTCTTTGCCGTCATTGCTTCGGGCCTCATGCTCAAGAAGACCAAGCTCTTCGCCGGTCGCCCGACGCCGTTTGTTATGGAGCTTCCTGCCTACCACTTCCCGGCGATCCGTTCTTGGGCGCTGCACGTGTGGGAGCGCTGCTGGGCCTTTATCAAGAAGGCCGGTACGGTCATCTTCGCGTCCACCGTCGTCGTTTGGTTCCTCTCCAACTTTGGCAGCTACAACGGTTCCTTTGGCTTCCTGCCTGCGATGGACGGCATCCCCGAGGAGTTCATGGATTACTCCGTGCTCGCCATGCTCGGCAACCTGGTCGCTTGGATCTTCGCCCCGCTCGGCTTTAGCACCTGGCAGGCCACCGCGCTGACCGTCTCCGGCCTCGTGGCTAAGGAGAATGTCGTCGCTACCGCCGGCTCGCTGCTCTCCGTCGCCGATGCTGGCGAGACCGACCCGAGCCTGTGGACCGCGTTTGCGGGCATGTTCCCCACCATGGGTGCTTGCGTGGCCTTTGGTGCCTTCAACCTGCTGTGCGCTCCGTGCTTTGCCGCCATGGGCACTATCCGCAACCAGATGGACTCCGGCAAGTGGACCGCGATTGCCATCGGCTACGAGTGCGCCTTCGCTTGGGTGATCGGCCTGTTCATCAACCAGTTCTACAACCTGTTTGTGTTGGGCCAGTTTGGTATTTGGACGATTGTAGCCATCGTGCTGCTGGTTGCGATGCTCTTCCAGATCTTCCGTCCCATGCCCAAGCATGCATGGACCGACGAGGACGAGACCAACACTGCTTCCGCCGCAGTTTCCGCTTAAGTCCGAATAAGGATTAGCCCCTTTCCACGAGCCCGGGTGTCCCAGCGACACTCGGGCTTTTTGGTGAGGGAGATGTGGCGTTTCCGCAGATAAAACCGACCAAAATATACCTGTCCCTTTTTGGCAGGTGGAGAATGGGGTAAAGTAAGTGGTGGTTAACTAGAGGAGGCTTGCTATGGCACCTATCGATATTGTTGTACTGGCTGTTATCGGCATTGCGTTTGTCGCCGTGTGCGTGCGCATTTATCGCAAGGGCACCTGCGCCGACTGCGCTCAAGGTGGCGTTTGCACAGGACATTGCTCCAACAAAAAGACCTGCGCCGCACTTAAGGGCGTAGACAAAATCGCCGAAGACTTGGGCCGCGGTATCAAATAAAGGTCCAGGCACCCAAGCGTCCCGCGAGCATCCGTTCGCGGGGCGCTTTGCACATTTGGGGGAGAGCGCGGCGAGTTGAAGAGTGATTTTGGGGTATCGTTACCTGTACTGTTAATTGGCAACTTATCTATAACGGAGTAACCCCATGAGCGCTCGCGTAACCATGAAGGACATAGCCGCCGAGCTTGGCGTTTCCATCAATACCGTGCATAAGGCCCTGACGGGCAAGGCCGGCGTGAGCGAATCCGTGCGTGCCAAGGTGAATGCCAAGGCCGAGGCCATGGGCTACCATCGCAACACAAGTGCCTCAAGCCTGCGGCGCAAGGATATCAACCTGGTGTTTTGCCTGCCCCGCGCATCGCGCGAGGGGGCGTACTTTTTCCGTTACCTTTGGGAAGGCTGCAACCGCTTTGAGCAGGAGGTCATCGATCAGGGCATTACGGTTGAGCGCGTAGAATTTGGCGTGGGCGGCTACGCCGATGCGCTCGAGCAGATTGATGAGCGTCTGCAGGTAGGCGAGAAGATTGACGGTCTGCTTGCCTATGTTCCGGGCGATGACCGTGCAACCGAACTCTTGAGGCAGATTGCCGAGGCGGGTGTGGCGATCGAGCTCGTCGACGGCGACCGACCGCACCTCGATCGCCTGGGTGCCAGTCTGGCGGACTATTCCGCGGCGGGCAGTCTTATGGCAGAGCAGGCGGCTAACCTGGTCCACGCTTCTGGGGCTGACGCCCGCGTGCTCCTGTTGGCGGGCGACCCTTATACCGACTCGCACTATCTGACCGCCCGCGCCTTTCATAATTACCTGCGCGAGCACGATATTCCATGGCGGGTTGAGGACCTTGCCGGTGCCCATGCGCAAGTCAAACAGCTCGAGCGCGAGCTTGAGCAGCGCTTGAGTGCGCCGGATGCTCCCGAGCTCATCTGTAGCGTTTTTGCCGTTGGTTCCGAGGTGGTCGCTGACGCGCTTGTTTCGAGCGGCAAGGCCGGCAAGGTCATGGTGATCGGCAACGACCTGTTCCCCGAGAGCGCCCTGGCCTTACGCCGTGGCATTTTTACCAATATCGTCTATAAGGACCCGGTGAGCTTGGCCTACCGTGGTGCCAAGACCTTGGGCGAGTATTTGCTGTGGGGTAAAACTCCGGCGGAGCCCGTGCAGAAGGGTGCTGTGGAGATGGTGTTTGCCAGCAACGTCGACCGCTACTGCGAGCTTGCGGGAATTTAGCCGTTTGGTCAGGTACCCCCTCTTGCGACGTGCATTTTTTGGAGTATTCAGCAATGGCGTGTTCCGAAAGAGGCTCAGAACGACTGTTTTAAGTGCCTCCGATGGCGTAAATCGCCATCGGAGGCACTTTTTTATGCCGATCGGGCGCGATATGCGCATCAAATAGGGCGTCGAGGACGGTGCGCAGTACGCCCCGATGCTGAATATTCCCAAAAATGTACGCCGAGACATGACCCACCTGAGCAAAAACGCCCAGGTTCGGTGTTCGGGGACGTTAGTCCATCCGCAATGCATGCGTGTCACGGCTCCAACAACCGTTGAACGGACAAAATCGACCGTTCACCCCATGGTGGTTAGGTGAACGTTCACCTTTTAAGTCGCAATGAATTAGTATAGTGAACGTTCACCTAGAGGATAACGAGCGCATCGTGCGCCCGCTCCGCCAACAAAGGGGTTGTTTGATGAAAAACTTCATGGACGATCAGGATTTCCTGCTGAGCACCAAGACCGGCGAGGAGCTGTTCCACAACTTTGCCGAGGGCATGCCCATCGTCGACTACCACTGCCACATTTCTCCCAAGGAGATCTGGGACGACAAGCGTTTTGAGAACATCACCGAGGTTTGGCTGGGCGGTGACCACTACAAGTGGCGCCTGATGCGTGCCAACGGCGTCGACGAGCGCTTCATTACCGGCGATGCCCCTGCTCGCGAGAAGTTTCAGAAGTGGGCCGAGACCCTGGGCCGTTGCGTGGGCAACCCCGTCTTTGAGTGGAGCCACCTGGAGCTTAAGCGTTACTTTGGCTACGAGGGCGTCCTGAACGGCAAAACCGCTCAGGAGGTCTGGGACCTTGCCAACGCCAAGCTCGCCGAGGCCAGCTTTACCTGCCGCAACCTCATCAAGCAGTCCAACGTCCGCATGATTTGCACTACCGACGACCCCGCCGACAGCTTTGAGTGGCACAAGAAGATTGCCGCCGACGACAGTTTTGACGTTCAGGTCGTTCCCGCCATGCGCCCCGATGCCGCCCTGCGCATCGAGCGTGGCCAGGAGTTCGCCGACTACTGCAAGCATCTCTCCGAGGTTGCCGGCATTGAGATCAGCGACTTCGAGGGCATGAAGGCCGCCATCTCCAAGCGCTACGACGTCGCCCATGAGCTGGGCTGCCGCGCTTCCGACCACGCGCTCGACTACGTTATGTACGCTCCGGCTACCGCCGACGAGATCGAGGCCATCTTTGCCAAGGGCCTTGCCGCCGAGCCGCTTACCGAGGACGAGGTCCTCAAGTACAAGACGGCCTTTATGCAGTTCGTCGCCGGCGAGTATGTCCGCCTTGGCTGGGCCATGCAGCTGCACTTTGGCTGCAAGCGTGACAACAACCGCGCTATGTTCGCCAAGCTCGGTCCCGATACCGGCTACGACTGCATCTCCAACTACACGCCGTCCGACCAGCTGGCCGATTTCCTCAACTCCATCCAGGAGGCCACGGGTCTGCCCAAGACCATTCTGTACAGCCTGAACCCCATCGACAACACCATGATCGATACCGTGATGGGCTGCTTCCAGGAGGCTCCGACCGCCGGTAAGATCCAGAACGGCTCTGCCTGGTGGTTCAACGACAACGAGATCGGTATGCGCGAGCAGCTCACGGCTCTGGCTAACGAGGGCGTGCTGGGCAACTTTGTGGGCATGCTTACCGATTCCCGCTCCTTCCTGTCCTACCCGCGTCACGAGTACTTCCGTCGCGTGCTGTGCGGCGTGATCGGCGAGTGGGTCGAGCAGGGCAAGTATCCGGCCGACATGGAGCTGCTGGGAGCCATCGTGCGCGACATCAGCTACAACAACGCGGTCCGCTACTTTGGCTTTGACCTGGATACCGTCGAGGCCTAAACCCGCATCGAATCACACCGAACTCGGGAGCGCCGTTGCCACACGCGGCGCCCCCGTTTTGCCTGCACGCTAACGGCTATCTAAGGAGAGACATAGATGGAGAACATCAGCTACGAGACGCTCGAGAAGATCGGCTACAAGGGCTACCTGCTGCCCAAGGACGCGCCCGAGAAGGTTTTGCAGTTTGGCGAGGGCAATTTCCTGCGCGCCTTTGTCGACCGCTTCTTTGACATGGGCAACGAGGCAAGCGGCTGGAACGGCAAGGTTGTCATGGTGCAGCCCATCAGTGGCGCCTTTGGCTTTGCCGATGGCATCAATGCCCAGGACGACCTGTACACCGTGCTGGTGCGCGGCAAGGAGAACGGCAACACGGTCGACGAGTCTCGTGTGATCAGCGCCTGCAGCCGCTGCCTCAATCCGTATCGCGAGGACGACTACCGCGCCATGATGGAGGTCGCCGTCTCCGACGATTTGGAGATTATCGTCTCCAACACCACCGAGGCCGGCATTGCCTACGATCCGTCTTGCAAGGCCGACGACATGCCGCCCGCGAGCTTCCCCGCCAAGCTTGCCCAGGTGCTCCACACCCGCTGGGCCGCCGGCAAGCCGGGCGTCATCGTGCTCGCCTGCGAGCTCATCGACCATAATGGCGAGGAGCTGCTGCGCATCATGAACCAGTACGTGAGCGACTGGGGCTGGGAGGACGAGTTTGCGCAGTGGATGGCCAACGACTGCACCGTCTGCACCACGCTCGTCGACACTATCGTCCCCGGCCGCATCCGCGACCCCAAGGAGGTCGCTGCCGTGGCCGAACGCCTGGGCTACGAGGATCCCTTCCTGGCCGTGCGCGAGCCCTTCCAGATGTGGGGCATCCAGGGCGACGAGTCGCTTGCCGAGAAGCTTCCCTTCGTGAAGGCCGGCCTGCCGGGTGTCTTTGTGACCCCCGATGTCACCCCGTACAAGAAGCGCAAGGTCCGCATCCTCAACGGCGCCCACACCGCCTTTGTTCCGGGCTCCTGGGTTGCCGGCTTTGACATCGTGCGCGATTGCATGCACGACGAGACCGTCCGTGGCTTCATGAACACCATGCTCTACGACGAGGTCATCCCGACGCTTGCCGCCGACCTGGACGTCGAGGACTGCAAGGCCTTTGCTGCCGCCGTCGAGAACCGCTTCGACAACCCGTTTATCGACCACGCGCTGCTCTCCATTTGCCTCAACTCAACCGCCAAATGGCGTGCTCGCGACCTGCCCACGCTCAAGGACTATGTTGCCGAGACCGGCAACCTGCCCAAGTGCCTGGCGACGAGCCTCGCTACGCTCATTGCCTTCTATACGCAGGAGCTCGTTGCTCGCGAGGGTGACGGCCTGCACCTGCGCCGCGCCGACGGCACCGAGTACACCGCTCAGGACGATGCCTTCGTGCTCGACTTCTACGCCGCCCACGCCGGTGCAGACGATGCCGAGCTGGTGCACGACGTGCTCAGCAACGAGCAGATGTGGGGCGAGGACCTTACGCAGATCGCCGGCCTTGAGGAGTTTGTCGTCAACGCGCTTGCCGTTGTGCGCGCCGAGGGCGCCAAGCAGGCCTTCGCCATCGCCCAGGCCTAAATCCTTCTGTGCGCGCGCCGGGCAACTGGCGGGCGCCCGCTGACTTCTGCTCAACCTGTAGGGTTAGGACCATTTGTAATGAACACTATCCAGATCAATCCGGCCGATAACGTGATCGTCGCGCTGTCGCCGCTTGCCAAGGGCACCGCCGTCGCGGTTCCCGGGGTGGGCGAGGTCGTTGCCGCGGAGGATATTCCGCAGGGCCACAAGATGGCCGTGCGTGCCATTGCGGCGGGGGAAGACGTCGTCAAGTACGGTCTTCCTATCGGTCACGTGACGGGCGACATCCAGCCCGGTCAGTGGCTTCATACGCATAACGTCAAGACCAACCTTTCGGGCGAGGTCGAGTACGCTTACAACCCGACGCATCCGGTCGTTGAACTGGTTGAGCCCGAGACCTTTATGGGCTTCCGCCGCGCTGACGGCCGCGCCGCCACGCGCAACGAGCTGTTGATCATTCCCACGGTCGGCTGCGTCAACGAGGTCGCACGTGCCATGTGCGAGCAGGCTCAGGATCTGGTCGAGGGCTCGCTGGAGGGCGTTTACTACTTCCCGCATCCCTTTGGCTGCTCGCAGACCGGTGCCGACCATGCCCAGACGCGCCGTCTGCTGGTGGCGCTCTCGCGTCACGCAAACGCTGCGGGTGTGCTGTTCCTGTCCCTCGGTTGCGAAAACTGCACGCACCAGCAGGTACTCGACGAGCTCGGTGACTTCGATCGCGAGCGCGTTCGATTCCTCGCCTGCCAGGATGTAGCCGACGAGCAGGTCGAGGGTCACAAGATCCTGTCCGAGCTTGCCGACCTGGCCAAGCAGGCCAAGCGTGAGCCCATTCCTGCCTCCGAGCTGGTCATTGGCCTTAAGTGCGGCGGCTCTGACGGTCTTTCGGGCATTACCGCCAACCCCACGATCGGTCGCGTGAGCGATATGGTTGTCGCCCGCGGCGGCACGTCGGTGCTCACCGAGGTTCCCGAGATGTTTGGCGCGGAGAGCATTCTGCTCGATCGCTGTGAGAGCCAGGACGTCTTTAACGCAGCTGCCGACATGCTCAACGGCTTTAAGGACTACTTTATCAGCCACGGCGAGGTCGTCTATGAGAACCCGAGCCCCGGCAACAAGGATGGCGGCATTACCACGCTCGAGGACAAGAGCTGCGGCTGCGTGCAAAAGGGCGGATCTGCCCCCATCGTCGACGTGCTGCCGTATGCCGGTCAGGCTACCAAGCATGGCCTGAACATGCTGTGCGGCCCGGGTAACGACATGGTATCCACCACGGCCCTGACGGCTGCCGGCTGCCACGTAATCCTGTTCTCGACCGGCCGCGGCACGCCGTTTGGCGCACCGGCGCCTACACTCAAGGTGTTCACCAACCAGCGTCTGTGCGACCACAAGGCCAACTGGATGGACTTTAACGCCGGCGTGGTCGCCACGGGCGAGCGTACGCTCGACGAGGCTGCCCACGACCTGTACCAGCTGGTGCTAGAGACGGCGAGCGGCAAGCTTACGAGTGCCGAGCGCCGCGGCTGTCACGAGATCAGCATCTGGAAGGACGGCGTCTGCCTGTAGCGGTAAATGGGTTCGCATAGGGCGCTATTGACCATGGCCCCGTCGGGAGTGTTCCCGGCGGGGCCATGTTTGTTCTGTCTGTTCGGGCGTGTCTTCCTGAGGGTACGGGAGCGGCGAAAACAATAAACGTTCACCTAATCGACCTCAAATTTAAACCCACTCAATACCCATGTAATCGTGATTTTTTTCAAGTCAGATGTCCGTTTAACGGCAAAAAACGACCGTTCAAGGATAATATACAAGTGAACGTTCACCTATCATACGCAATCGCGCATAATCTAGCTAAACGTTCACCCTACGAGTGGGCGATATGCAGACAGACATCGGTATGGACTCCAATGTCTTGTTACAAGACAATCGAGAAAAGAGAGGGAGCTCGATGACTAACAAGATCGGTAAAAAGCGCAAGATCACATTCTGGACGCGCTTGGGCTTTGGTATGGGCGGCATGCTCAACTCCGGTGCCCTGAGCTTTACGCACAGCTACATGGTGCTGTTCCTGTCCACGGAGTGCGGTCTGTCCGCAGGCGAGGCTGCGCTGATCAGCTCGTTCGCCATCTATCTCAACGCCATTCTGTGCCCGCTCATGGGCTTTGTGGCCGATAACTTCTACGCTACCAAGATCGGCCGCATCTTTGGCCGCCGCCGTTTCTGGATTTTGCTGGCTATCCCGATGATGGTCGCCGAGCCGCTCATCTTTGTGGCTACGCCGTTTGGTTTCCCGTACTACTTTGTGTTGTACCTGATCTACAACGTCGCGTACACGTTCTGCACCGCCAACCTGTCGCCGCTTACCATCGAGATGACCGATGACTTCAAGGAGCGTACGTACCTCACCGGCTACAAGCACCTCTTTGGTAACGCCGCCGGCTTCCTGATGGCAGCACTCGTCGGCTTTGGCTTTGGCACCTTCGGCGAGACCAACCCGTTCAGCTACTTCATTATTGCTACGATTAACGCTTCGGTCATGGCAATCTCGCTGCTGTGCGTGTACCTGTCCACGTGGGAGCACACCCCCGAGGAGGTCGCTCAGGAGAAGATCGAGAGCGTCGGCGAGGGTATCAAGAAGTTTTTCATCGACGTTATCTCTACCTTCCGCAACAAGTCCTTCCGCAAGGTCCTGTATGCGCAGGTCTCCACGAAGCTCGCCGCTGCCTGCTGGTCTGCGTGCCTGTCCTTCTTCATCGTCTACTGTCTGCAGATTCCTAAGTCCTACGAGTCCGTGATGGAGATGCCCGGCAAGGTTGTCGCTATCGTCTGCACCGCCATCTGGGTTGCCCTCATGGCCAAGAAGGGCTTCCACAAGTCTTGGTACCTGGCAAACGTCGGTTGCGGCGTGCATCATCGCCTACAACTACTTCGCCTTTGGTCAGATTAACGGCACCTCCACGGTCGCCATCGCCATGATCGCCTACCCCATCATCTTCGCCATCTGGAAGTTCTTCTACGTTGGCTTCCAGTATCTGCCCGATGTTCTGCTCAACTACATCCCCGATGTCGATGAGCTCATCACCCTGCGTCGTCGCGAGGGCATCTACAGCTCCGCACAGCAGCTCTGCCAGCAGATCGCCCAGGCTGTTGCCGTCAACGTATGGGCTATCGTCCTTGCTGCCTCCGGCTTCATTCAGACCGCCGGCAACAGCGACGCCGTGACCCAGCCCGCCACCGTGCCTCTGTACATCTGCGGCTACATGCTCATCGGCTGCGCCGGCTTCTTCCTGCTCGCGGCCGTCCTTGCCCGCGGCATCAAGATTGACAAGGAGCAGTGCGACATCCTTTGCGACGAGATCCACCGTGTCAAGGAGGGTGGCAAGATGGCCGACGTCAAGCCCGAGGTCAAGGCGCTTTGCGAGGAGCTCTCCGGCTTTAAGTACGAGGACTGCTTCGCCCACAACAATGTTGGCTTCCAGGACGGCAGCGTAATTCCCGCCGAGTAGGGCAGGCGCATCGTCCAAACCACAGGGCCGTGCCACCGGAGATCCACCGGCGGGTACGGCCCTTTTTTAAAAACGAGTAGTATGAACTTCTGATTACATTTGAGGGAGAGACCCATGGAGACGAACGTTATCTGGCGCAATGCCCGCGCGGCTGTTATCGAGCTCGACGATGGCGGCTACTTTACCTGTGCCGATACGTGGGAGATCTTTGTCAACGATGAGCCCGCCGGTACCACGAATACGGTCGAGACCTATGTCGATGGCCTGACCCCCGGCAAGCGCAACCTGATCCGCTTTGTCTGCGGCGAGCGCGAGTTGAGCGTAGGCGTCACCACGCCGGCGGAGCCCTTTACCATCAACGTTCGCGACTGCGGAGCCAAGGGCGATGCCGAGCACGATGACACCACCAACATTCAGGCTGCCATCATGGCCTGCCCCAAGGGCGGGCGCGTGCTGATCCCCGCCGGCAACTACCGCATCAAGTCCCTCTTCCTTAAGAGCAATATCAACATCGAGCTTGCCGAGGGCGCGGTGCTGCTGGCCCGTCACGACCGCGCGGCGCTTGCCTACATTCCGGGCACGGTCACGGGCGACGAGGGCGCCGGGTATGCCGGCACCGACATGCTGCCCCTGGGCCGCTGGGAAGGCGAGAGCTTTTCGACCTACTGTTCGACCTTTACGGGCCTGAGCGTGCACGACGTGTGCATCTATGGCCGCGGCGCCATCGACGGCCAGACCGATTTTGCCGAGGACAACTGGTGGAACAAGGACTTTAAGAACATCTTCCGTCCCGAGGAGGGCCGCGAGGTCGCCCGCCCGCGCATGATCTTCCTGTCCGAGTGCGAAAACGTGAGTCTTGCCGGCTTTACCGTGCGCAACAGCCCGGCGTGGAATATCCATCCCATTCTGTGCGAGCACGTCGATGCCCTGTGCCTGTCCATCGAGGGTCCCAAGAACTCCCACAACACCGACGGTTTCGATCCCGAGAGCTGCGGTTTTGTCCGCATCCTTGGATGTCAGTTCTCGGTGGGCGACGACTGCATCGCCATCAAGAGCGGCAAACTGGGCATTGAACCCGAGCTCCGTCCCGCCACGCACGACGTGCTGATCTCGCACTGCTACATGCACGACGGCCACGGCGCCGTGGTGCTGGGATCCGAGGCCGCCGGCGGCATCAAGGACCTCACCGTGAGCAAGTGCCTCTTTGAGCGCACCGACCGCGGCCTGCGCGTCAAGACACGCCGCGGACGCGGCAAGGACGCCGTCAACGAGGGCATCACCTTCGAGCACATTCGCATGGATAAGGTGCTCACGCCCTTCGTGGTCAACTCGTTCTACTTCTGCGACAAGGACGGTAAGACCGACTACGTTCAGTCTCGCGAGGCGCTGCCCGTCGACGACCGTACGCCCGGCTTTGGCGCCACGACGTTTTGCGATATCGAGGCCACCAACTGCCATGCGGCCGCGGCCTATATCACGGGCCTTCCCGAGAGCAAGGTGACGCGCCTGACGTTCCAGGATGTCCATGTGACCTTTGCCGCCGATGCCGAGCCCTTTGTGCCGGCCATGGCCTGCGGCGTGGAGCCCATGGTGCGCCAGGGCATCATCGCGCAGAACGTGAAAGTCCTCGACCTGCAGAACGTGCGCATCGAGGGTCAGGATGGCGACGAGCTGCAGCTGCAAAACGTCGACAAGGTTATCCGCGCGTAGGGTAGTGCTCCTGCACAAGTGAATACGGCATGTTGAGGCGTGCGACGGTCGGGTCTGCCCGGCTGTCGCACGCAATCTATAGGTGCCGGTATTGCACGGTGGGTGTTCTGTGACAGAAAGCGTAATGACAGATGAGTGGTAAAGAACAGCTCTTTGAGGTATCGCTCGAACGCGAAGGCGCGTATCGCAGCATTTCGGCGGCGCTCGAGGCGGCGGAGCGGTGTGTGCCCGATGCGACCGTGCCGGTGCGCGTGCTGGTGGCGCCGGGTGAGTACCGCGAACGGGTCGAAATTCGTCGTCCGCATGTGACGCTCGAGGGCGAGACGGCCGACAGCGTGCGTATCGTGGGAGGCCTGGGTGCCAAGATGCCTTCGGAAGATGGTAGCTGCCAGGATGGAAGACTCGGCACCTTCCGTACGTACACGGTGCTGGTCGATGCCGACGACGTGACGCTTGCGGGTCTAACAATCGAAAACAACGCCGGTGATGGGCGCGAGGTCGGCCAGGCGATTGCCCTGTATGCCGATGGTGACCGCCTGGTTGTCGATGTCTGCTGCATTAAGGGACACCAGGACACGCTCTTTTTGGGGCCGCTGCCGCCGCGCGAGGCCAAGCCGGGCGGCTTTATAGGCCCCAAGCAGTTCGCCCCGCGCCGCGTGGGGCGGCAGTACTACCGCCGCTGCCTCATTGCCGGCGACGTCGACGTTATCTTTGGTGGTGCGCGAGCCTATTTTGAGGGCTGCGAGATCCGTTCGCTCAACCGCTCCCTGGATGTGAATGGCTACGTTACAGCGGCCTCGACGCCCCAGGGCGAGCCCTATGGCTTTGTGTTTCACGGTTGCTCCTTCACGGCGTCGGACGATGTGGCGTCCGGCTCGGTTTATCTGGGCCGTCCTTGGCGCGAGTGGGCCCAGACCGTGATGATCGACTGCTGGCTGGGCTCACATATCAAGACCGAGGGCTGGTGGGACTGGGATAAACCGGCCGCGCACGACCGGGCGCTGTATGCCGGCGCTCGGCTGCATGGACCCGCCGGCAGCGCCGATGGCTGGGCTGCTTGGGCCCACAAACTCGATCCTTCCGGTGCCGCGCGCTATAGCCGCGCGCTCGTGTTGGGTGGCGAGGACGGATGGGACCCTCAGGGTGGGTCAGACGATGCCGTCGAAACCGCCCGGCTTGCGGACGGTGGCCGAACGGTGCATATCGAGCACTACTACGAGGACGAGCCCGCGTTGCGCGAGCGGCTCAAGAAAGAGGGCCGTTCTGCCGCGTTTGCGGGCGCGACATCTGCCGACTTTAAGGCGTGGGAGCGCACGACCCGCACACGCCTCCACGATGTCTTAGGCCTTTCGCTCATGGAGCGCGTGGCGCCCGACGTGCGCGAGCTCGAGCGGGTGCGTGTGGCTGGGGATATCGTGCGCACCCATATGCTCTTGCGCGTTGAGACCGATGTTTGGATGCCGCTGTACCTGCTGGAGCCCGCCGGGCCCAAGTGCAACGAAAACGGGCGCAAGCGGTGCTATATCTGCCCGCACGGCCATCAGGGCGCGGGCGCGGCGAGCGTCGCGGGCGTTATGGGCGTGCCGGCGGTCGATGACGCCGTGCGCAAGTTCAACTATGACTACGGCCTGCGCCTGGCGCAGATGGGCTATGTGACCGTCTGCCCCGATGCCCGCGGTTGGGGGCATCGCCGCGATTGGAAGGGCCAGGGTGACGATGAGACGAGCTACCTGCGCGGCACCTGCCTTAACCAGGCGCGTATGGCCGAGCCGCTGGGCCTGACGGTTGCCGGCCTAAACGCTTGGGACAACATGCGCCTGATCGACTATCTCGAGACACGCGGCGACATCGCCATGAACGACTTGGGCTGCTTTGGCTTCTCGGGCGGCGGGTACATGACGCTCTATCTGGCTGCGCTCGACCCACGCGTGCGCAAGGCGTTTGTCTCGGGCTATCTGTATGGCGTCGACGACTCACTGCTGCATCTCAACGGAAACTGCAGCTGCAATTATGTGCCGGGGCTTTGGCGCCTGCTCGATATGGGGGACATCGCCTCGTTGATCGCGCCGCGTCCGCTCTTGGTTCAAAGCTGCGAGAAAGACCATCTCAACGGCGCCCGCGGACTTGCGAACGTAGACGAGCAGCTCGATATCGTCCGCGACGCCTACGCGCTGCTGGGTAAGGCCGACAACCTCTCGCACGAGGTTTGCCCGGGCGGACACCATCTGGGCGTCACGCACCTTGCAGATGACATTGCGTGGCTCGATGCGCACGTTCTTGTTGACGGGGGTGCAGGAGACGGGACTTGCGCATAGACAACAGACCGACAACAACGCTGCCGCGGCAGCGTCTAGGGAGAACAACATGGACATCAAACGTCTGAACGAATCCACCATCTGCGCTTTTGGCGACTCGACCACCTGGGGCGATAACGGCTGCGGTGGGGGAGGCAACGAAATCTCGTGGACTGCGCATCTGGGCGCGCTACTGGGCGGTGCCATCGTCGAGAACTACGGCATCAAGGGCTCGCGCATCGCCGTTAAGGCCGACCGTAACGACTCGTTTGTCGAGCGTCTGGACGGCATCGACGATGCGGCCGATATCTACGTTGTCTTTGGCGGCGTCAACGACTTTAGCCGCAACGTGCCGCTGGGAGAGCCGGGTAGCACCGACGTGCATGAGTTCTACGGCGCGCTCGATTACCTGATCCGTACCATCACGGAGCGCTCGCCCCGGTCAAGGCTCGTGTTTATGACGCCGTGCAAGACGAGCGGCAAGCACGAGAAGGATATTCCGGCAAGCAACGAGGCCAACCATCTGGGCCTGACGCAAGACGCCTATGTGCAGGCGATGCTGGAGGTTTGCGACCGCTACTCGGTGCCGGTGATCGACCTCTATGCGCAAAGCGGTATCAGCCCGTTTTTGCCGGAGCACCGCGAGCTCTACATGCCGGACGGTCTGCATTACAGCCCTGCCGGCTATGAGCGCCTGGCGCATCGCATCGCTGCGGGCCTCACCGCCGTTTGCCGTTAAAAGTTTGCCGTTCACGGGGATTATAGGGTTAACGTTCACCCTATAATCCCCGTTCGCGTTACACTAGGGGAAACGTTCACCCATCAATAACGTCAGAGGGGACAGCAATGGGTTGCAATCAGATTCTGGACCGTTATATCGAGCAGTTGATCGAGACCTCTACGCCTCAGGCGCCGGCCTGGAATATCGAAAAGCTTCGCGCCGGCAAGGAGAACACCTGGAATTACATTGACGGCTGCATGATCAAGGCACTCATCGAGCTGTACGAGATCACCGGCGAGCAGCGTTACCTGACCTTCGCCGACGACTATATCGACTTCTTTGTCCAGGATGACGGCACCATCAAGCATTACGATCCCCAGGAGTACAACCTCGACAACGTCAACGCGGGCAAAACCCTCTACAAACTCTATGACCTGGTGGGCAAGCCCAAGTACCGTGCCGCCATGGATACCATCTATCGTCAGCTCGAAACCCAGCCGCGTACCAAAGAGGGTGTGTTTTGGCACAAGGCCGTCTACCCCAACCAGATCTGGCTCGACGGCATGTACATGGCGCAGCCGTTCTACATGCAGTACGAGCTGAGCTTCCACAACCGCCGTGCCTGCTCGGATAGCTTCCATATGTTCCAAGTGGTGCACGATTTGATGCGCAACCCCCTCAACGGCCTGTACTATCACGCCTACGACGCGAGCCGCAAGCAGTTCTGGTGCGATCCCGTCACCGGCCTTTCGGCCAACTTCTGGCTGCGCGCCGAGGGCTGGTTCGCCATGGCGCTCATCGATACCTGGGAGCTCATGCCGCCCTCGATGTCGGCCGAGAAGGACGAGATCCGCAAGATGTTCCACGACCTGATCGACGCCATGCTGCCGTATCAGGACGAGAAGACCGGCATGTGGCACCAGGTCATCAACCTGCCCAATATCGCCCCCAACTATCTGGAGGAGTCGGGCAGCGCCATCTTTGCCAACGCCATCATGAAGGGCGTGCGCCTGGGCGTGCTGGGCGAGCGCTACTACCAGTACGGCCGCCGCGCCTTCGACGGCATCTGCGACACATGCCTGTCCGAGCATGACGGGCAGCTCGCGCTCGACAACATCTGCCTGGTTGCGGGTCTTGGCAACACCGCACACCGCGAGGGCACGTTTGGCTACTACATGAGCGAGCCCGTCGTCAAAAACGACGCGAAGGGCGTGGCCCCGCTGGTGCTCGCCTATATCGAGACCATGCACCACGACAAGCTGGCCGGCAAGCGCGACCCGCTCGCCCCCTCGGGTGTGTGCTCCATCGAAGACCCGTTTGGCGGATACACCCCGGGCATCAACGCTCGTAAGGGATGTGAATAGCGTGGGGGCCATTACTCCGGGCGTACGTTTGCACGACCTTCCGCAGGGAACCGTCGAGGAGCGCATTCGCATGGCAGGAGAGCTGGGCTTTTCGTGCATTCAGCTGCCGAGCAAGGTGCTCTACGCATCGATGGGCATCGATCGGGGCGGCCTGACTCGCGAGCTTGCCGATCACTTGCGTGCGGTGCTCGACGAAGCGGGCATTACGGTGGCGGTGCTTGGCTGCTACAAGAACCTGGCGACGCCCGACCGCCAACAGCTCATGGATAACTTTGCCGAGTACGAGGCGTGCTTGAACTTTGCCCAGATGCTCGGCGGATGCCCTGTTGGCACCGAGACCGGCCGTCCCAACGCGCAGAACCGCGTCGCAGACGATCGCATGACCGACGAGGCACTCGATGCTTTCATGGACGGACTCGCGCACGTCTGTGAGCGTGCCGAGGCCGTGGGTGGGCAAATTCTGATTGAGCCCGGCTGGAACGAGACGGTCAACACGCCAGATCGCTGCCGTGAGGTGCTGGAGCGCGTCTCGAGCCCGGCGCTCGGTGTAATCTACGACCCGGTGTCGTTGCTGCACCCCAGTGTTGTTGGCGAGGCGTCCGAAATCACAGCGCGTATGCTCTACTTATGCGGCAGCAAGATCCGCGTGCTGCACGCCAAGGATTTTGAGGTCGTTGACAACGAGGACGAGGCCGGTTGGTGCGACGGTACGGGTTCGCGCCTGGTGTGTCGCGGTGTGGGCGAGACGGGACGATATGACTTTGAGCCCGTGGTGGCCTGGGCCGCTGCCGCTTGCCCGGGGATTCCCTGCGTGGTCGAGAACAGCGTGCCGGCGACAGCGGCCGGCTGCCTGACGACACTCGAGCGCATGTCTGCTTGTTGCGGGGCTTCACATCGCGAGATATAGCATTGGCTTTTGCCATGGCGGCCAATTGAGTTTGCCTGACTGGGGGCGACGATGAAGGGTCTTTATCGTCGCCCTATCGGATTACATCAAAAAGGGGAGTTGCGTGGCTATCCACATTGTCGAAGAGGCAAATCGTTGCCTAGGTTGCAAAAGGGCGTTCTGCCAGATTAAGGGCTGCCCGGTTCAGACGCCTATTCCGCAGGTTATCGACCTGTTTAAGCAGCGTCGTCTGGAAGAGGCGGGCGAGCTGCTGTTCCAGAACAATCCCATGAGCGCGGTCTGCTCCATGGTCTGCAACCATTCGGGCCAGTGCGAGGGCTCGTGCATCCAGGGCCGCAAGGGCACGCCGGTGCATTTCTCGAGCATCGAGAACTATATCTCGACCGCGTATTTGGACCGCAAGGAGTGGAAGCCCGCGCCGTCGTGCGGCAAGCAGATTGCCGTGGTCGGCTCCGGTCCTGCCGGCATTACCGTAGCCATTAAGATGGCCCAGCTGGGCTGTGCCGTTACGGTGTTTGAGCAGCGCCCCGAGATCGGCGGTGTGCTGGAGTACGGTATCCCCGAATTCCGCCTGCCGCGTTCGCTGGTGCAAAAGTACCGTCACGTGATGTGCTCGCTCGGCGTGCGCGTTCGCCCCTCGACCACCATCGGCGGCGCGCTGCATATCGACGATCTGCTGCGCGACGGCTACGATGCGGTCTTTGTGGGTACCGGTACCTGGCGCGCCCGCAAGCTGGGTATTCCCGGCGAGTCGCGTGGCAACGTGCTGTTTGGTATCGATTACCTGGTCGATCCCACGAGTGTGGCGATCGGGCAGAACGTGGCAGTCATCGGCGCCGGCAACGTGGCCATGGATGTCGCCCGCACGGCCCTGCGCTCGGGCGCTCGCAAGGTTACCGTGTATGCTCGTTCGCGCCATATCTCGGCTATCGATGACGAGGTCGAGCTGACCGAGCTCGACGGTGCCGAGATCGTGTGCGGCAAGGCAATCTGCGCCATCGACGATAACGGTCCGGTGTTCGAGACCGCTATCTTTGACGAGGACAACAACGTGGTGGGCTACGAGGAAGAGCTTGACCATGTGCCCGCCGACACGGTTGTGATTGCGGCTTCGCAGGTGCCCAAAGACAAGCTCGTGCTTACAACGGGTGGTCTGGAGACCGACCATCGCGGTCTTCTTTCGGTCGATGAGTGCGGTATGACCACCGTGCCGGGTGTCTTTGCCGCCGGGGACGTGGTCAACGGTCCGCTCACCGTGGTCCATGCCGTGGCCGGCGCCAAGCTTGCCGTCGAAGGCATGACCAGCTACCTGGGCCTCTAACTCATCCCACCCATCAGTTGCGGTGAAATACGGACTGTTTTGGCTGTCAGAAGCCTCATCTACTCCGTATTCCACCGCAACTTTTTTGTGGGTCGAGTAAAAGCCGGGGGAGCGCTCACGGTCGGGCATTGCGCGGTTACTGCTACGATAGGTAGGTCAGCAACTGCCGCCGAGCGGCTCAAACGAAAGGAAGCCTGCATGGAGTCCTCCTCCTACCCGATGCTCTTTAGCCCGATCAAGGTCGGTACGACCGAGGTCAAGAACCGCGTCTTTATGCCGCCGGTGTCCACCAACCTGGCCGATCACGGCTATGTGACCGACGATTTGGTCGATCATTACCGCGCCCGTGCCAAGGGCGGCGTGGGCCTGATCATCACCGAGGTCGTGACGGTCGAGCCCACCTATACCTATCTGCCGGGTGACATGTGCTGCTACGACGACACGTTTATCCCCGGCTGGGAAAAGCTCGCCGCCGCCGTCCACGAGTACGGCTGCAAGATCATGCCGCAGCTCTTCCACCCCGCCTACATGGCCTTTAACATTCCGGGCACGCCGCGCCTCATCGCCCCGTCCTTTGTGGGCCCGTCCTATGCCCGCGAGGCGCCGCGCCCCATCACGGTTGATGAGATCCACGAGCTCACGCATCAGTTCGGCGACGCAGCCGTGCGTATGCAGAAGGCCGGCGTCGACGGCGTTGAGGTCCATGCGGCGCACGCCCACGGCATGCTCGGCGGCTTTTTGACCCCGCTCTACAACAAGCGTACCGACGAGTACGGCGGCTCGCTCGACGCCCGCATGCGCTTCTTGCTCGAGGTCGTCGCCGAGATTCGCGAGCGCTGCGGCAAGGACTTTATCATCGACGTCCGTATCTCGGGCGATGAGTACACCGATGGCGGCCTGACCCTCAACGACATGATCTATGTCTCGCGTCGCCTGGAGAAGGCTGGTGTCGACATGATCCACGTGTCGGGCGGCACCACTATCAAGCGCGGCTCTGCGATTCCCGCCGCCGGTACCCAGCAGGCCTCGCATGCCGCATGCTCGCGCGAGATCAAAAAGCACGTGAACATTCCTGTCGCCACCGTCGGCCGCATCAACGAGGCCTGGATCGCCGAGGAGCTGATCGAGGACGGCGCCGCCGACATCTGCATGATGGGCCGCGCCAATCTGTGCGATGCCGAGTTCTGCAACAAGGCAGCCGCCGGCAACGCCGACGACATCCGCCCCTGCATTGGCTGCCTGCGCTGCCTGAACGGCATTATGTTCGGCAAGCGCATCTCCTGCACCGTCAACCCGGACGTGGAGCGCGATGAGGCCGGCTATGAGCCTGCCGCCGAGGCCAAGAACGTGCTCGTTGTGGGCGCCGGTCCCGCGGGCATGGAGGCAGCCTACATTGCCGCCAAGCGCGGCCACAACGTGGTGCTCGTGGATAAGCAGGACGAACCGGGCGGCGAGATGCGCATCGCGGCCGTTCCGCCGGCAAAGCAGGAACTCACCCGCGTGATCAAGTATCAGTACCGTCGCTTGGCCGAGGCAGGCGTCACGTGCGTCTTTGGTACCGAGCTTTCGGCCGAGGACATTCAGCGCGACTACGCGGGCTACGAGGTTGTCCTGGCCTACGGCGCCGAACCCATCGCTCCGGCCTTCATGCAGGGCTTTAAGCAGGTTATGACGGCCGACGACCTGCTGGGCGGCAAGGCTTTCCCGGGCAAGAAGATCGTCATCGTGGGCGGCGGTACCGTTGGCTGCGAGACGGCCGATTACCTGGCCCCGTTGGTCAACGACCTGTCGCCGGCCAACCGCGATGTCACCGTTATCGAGATGACCAAGACGCTCGCCGCCAACGAGGGCGGTGCCGGTCGCGCGGTGCTCATCACGCGCATGCTCTCCAAGGGCGTTCACGTGCTGACCGAGGCCAAGGTGACCGAGATCACCGAGGACACCATCAGTTACGAAAAGGACGGCGAGGTCCACACTATCGCCGATGCCGACACGCTGGTGCTTGCCATGGGCTATCGCCCCAACACCAAGCTTGCCGATGACCTTGCCGCTGCCGGCGTTGCCACCCACGTGCTGGGCGATGCCCAAAAGTGCGGTAACATCCGCGACGCCATCGGCGACGGCTACAAGGTCGCCTGCGAGCTGTAGGCTCTTGGCAAATAGGGGAGCGGCCGCCTTGCGGTGGCTCAAGCGATAGCAATCAAAAAAGGCGCCGCGACACATGGATTGTCGCGGCGCCTTTTGCTTGGCGGTTTGTTGGGGGTCGGTGCGCCCCGTGGGCCTTATTACAGGCCCAAGATCTCCTTGACCTTGGCGATGATGGCCTCGTCGGTGGCGTTGGCAAAGAAGTACTCCTGGAAGTGCTCACCAGCGAGGGCGCCCTTCACCAGATCCTGATCGATCTCGCCCAGGACGTCGACGAGCGGACGCATGGTCACAGCGCGCACGCCGTCGAGGATCTTCTTGTTGCGCTGCTCGGGCTCAACGCGCTCGGCGGGGTAGCCGTTGCCCGAGCCAAAGCCAAAGAGCTTCTCGAAGGTGTACTCGAGGTTGAGCTCCTGGCCCCAGCCGTTCTTGAGGGCGAAGGGCATGGCGACGGCGTTGCCATCGTTGACCTGGGCAAAGGTGTAGGCGTCGAGCGGGTCGGCAACATGGCCGCACAGCACGCCGGGGAAGGAGTTGCAGGCGAGCATAGCGCCCTCGCCGGTGCCGCAGCCGGTCACGACGTAGTCGGCGGCGCCGGAGTTGAGCAGCACGGCGGCAAGGATGCCGTTCTGCACGTAGGTGAGGGGCTTGGAGTCGGCGTCGGCATACATGCCATAGTTAAAGACGGTGTGCCCCATGGGCTCGACAACCTTCTTAAGGGCAGCCTCGATCATAGGGTTCTTGGAGTTCTGAGAATTCTCGTTGATTAGAGCGATCTTCATTTGAGTTAACCTTTCAACTAAATCTTCCAGTTTTTTGTTTCTGTGCGCGGGCGGCGGCAAAGCCAACCCGCGATGAGCTATACGGGCGGTCGGCAGTTAAGTCTGTCGCGAGTTCCGCACAAACCGAAGCGCCTGTGTTGGCTGGTGCGTGACGGTGGCGAGGGCGCGCGGAGTGCGGCAGATTGGCGTGAAAGAGGAGCGAAGCGTACTTCGGTACGCGAGCGACGGTTTGAGCGCCAAGGTGCCGTGCTCCGCGCGGCCGCAGCCTATTGCGGCTGTTTGCCGATGTAGGCGAGGATGCCGCCGTCCACGTACAGAATGTGCCCGTTGACGAAGTTCGATGCATCGGAAGCCAGGAACACGGCGGGCCCCTTCAGGTCCTCGGGCGTGCCCCAACGGGCTGCCGGTGTCTTGGCAATGATGAACTGGTCAAACGGGTGGCGGCTGCCGTCGGGCTGCGTCTCGCGCAGCGGTGCGGTCTGCGGCGTGGCGATGTAGCCCGGCCCAATGCCGTTGCACTGGATATTGGCCTCGCCAAACTCGGAGCAGATGTTTTTGGTGAGCATCTTGAGTCCGCCCTTGGCGGCGGCATAGCCGGCGATGGTCTCGCGGCCGAGCTCGCTCATCATGGAGCAGATGTTGATGATCTTGCCGTGACCCTTGGCGATCATGCCCGGCAGACAGGCCTTGGACACGATAAACGGGGCGTTGAGGTCGATATCGACGACGCGACGGAAGTCCTCGGCACTCATGTCGAGCATCGGCGTGCGCTGGATGACGCCGGCGTTGTTGACCAGGATGTCGGGCGTGGTGCCAAAATCGGCCTCGATCTTGGCGATGAGCTCGGCGACGACGGCCTCGTCGGTGACGTCGGCAACATAGCCGTGAGCATCAAAGCCCAGCTCGCGGTAGTGCTTCTCGGCCTCGGCGACTTTGTCGGCGTGACGGGCGTTAAAGGCGATTCTGGCGCCGGCTTCGCCGAGTGCCTCGGCCATGGCCATGCCGATGCCATAAGTGGCGCCGGTCACGAGCGCGACCTTGCCGTCTAGGCGGAAGCTGTCCATAAGGTTAGACATTACAATCCTTCCAAAAGAAACGTTCATCTATATAAGTCTTGCTTCTATTACAAGTTCAGTATAGGAGAAGCGGAGGAATTAAAAGTCAGGTTTTCCTAGAATCAGGTGAACGTTCACTTTTAAAAGGTGAACGGTTGCAGCCGCTCGTCGCGATATCTGCTACATGGAGTAGCGCCCGTGCGCATCGCATTTCTCCTCTCATAGATGCGCGGCGCAAGAGGTCCCGAGTTCAACACGAGCTCGGGGCCTTTTTGTTTGGATTACGGACGCATTGCCGGACGAAAACACTATGCGTTTGGTAAATAGTCGTATGAACGTGAAATTTGTATCTAGTTTCCGTACGCAAATAAGACGAAAACAGTTTGCGTCTGATTCTAAGCCGTACGCAAATGTTTTTCGTCTTATAATACGGTTCAGATGAGCATGAAAAGGAGAAGGACCGTACGTATGGTTGTCAGAGAGAGTCCTACCGTCGAATACAAGGAAAGCGTAACGCCGACGTTTCTTAAAACGGTGAGCGCCTATGCAAACTACGGGACGGGCAAGATAGAGTTTGGCGTTGACGACGGTGGTGTTGCAGTCGGTCTTTCTGACCCGGTTGCGGAGTGTCTGCGCATCGAGAACATGATTAATGACAGTCTGGATCCTGCGCCTCGTTACACGCTCGAGCTCGACGAGAACCGCGGAACTGTAACGCTTACGGTTTACGAGGGGCAGGACAAGCCCTATCGAAGCAAGGGGAAGGCCTACAGGCGAAATGATTCGGCGACGGTAGAGGTCGACCGTTTTGAGTACGGCAGGCTGACGCTCGAAGGCAGCAATCTGACGTTCGATGCGCTCACCTCGGCTCGCCAGGACCTGAGTTTTCATACGCTCGAACACAAGTGCATCGAGCATCTAGGCATTTCTGAGCTCACGTCGGATATCATGCGAACGCTTCGCCTGCTCGGCAAGGATGGCTATACCAATGCCGCGGCGATATTGGCGGATAACAACGAATTTCCGGGCATCGACTGCGTTCGTTTTGGCGACACCGAGGACGTGCTTTTAGATCGTGAGACGACGACGGGCCTGTCTGCAATTGAGCAGGTTGATAGAGCAGTTGCCATGTTCGCGCGCTACTATCGTTATGAGCGCATCGAAGGTGTCGAGCGTGTTCAGACCGACCGGATTCCCCTCGAGGCATTCCGCGAGGCAGTTGCAAACGCTCTAGTGCATCGGACGTGGGACGTGCAAGCGAATGTTCAGGTTGCTCTGTATGATGATCGCGTCGTTGTGACTTCACCCGGGTCGTTGCCCGCTGGCTTGACGACGGAGCAATACCTGTATGGACAGATATCCGTGCTCAGAAATCCCATCGTTGCCGAGGTCTTCTTAAAGTTGGACTATATCGAGAAGTTTGGAACGGGAATTGCGCGCATTAGGCGTGCCTATCGCGATTCGATTAATCAGCCGGTCTTTGATATTCGTGGCGGCGTGGTAGCTGTCGCGTTGCCCGTTACCGATGCCTTTGAAGGGTCTGGAGAAGAGGCTCAGGTTCTTAAGGCCTTGTCGGGCGGACGAATTATGTCGCGAAGTGAGATTGAGAAACAGACGGGGCTGAGCCGTGCGCGAACATTGTCCGCACTCGAATCTCTGCTCAGCCGAAACGCGATCATGAAACAGGGGACAGGCCGCGCCACGAAATACGAGCGAGCGTAGTCCGAAAGACCTGTGTTACCAGGCAGGCCCCAAGCCGCGAATGGCTTGGGGCCTTTTGCATGCCGGCTGGCAATGGACCAATTTATGTCAAGTTATAGCAACATATAGCTCCGCTTGCGGGGTTTGCGACGGGCTATTCCTCATCGTCCGTATAGCGCGTGCGTCGTTATTTGCGACATCGATATGCCGGGCACTCGAGCCTCGTTTGCTCCGCGGCTGTTCGCTATTTGGCGCCAAACGCCATGCGGACGAATCGCTGGGCAAACAGCTTGTTGGCGAAGTTGATGATGTGGCCCAAGAACAGTGCCGAGATGGCGGTGGTTACGCCAAAGCCGCCTAAGTTGTGCATGCATACCAGCGACAGCGTGAGCGAGGCGGCGACATGCGAGCAATCGAACATGACCTTTACGTCTCCAAAACGGCGCTTGAGCTTTTCCGCAATGACCTGCACCAAGCCGTCGGGTGCGTTGGGGACAACGCCCATGTTGACGACGAGACTGACGCCAAATGCGGTGATAGCGAGGGAGAGCAGCATGGTCGCAACCTGCGCGGGGAGCGCCGTGGGATGCAGCGGGTTGAACGCCATGAACAGATCGGTGAAGCCGCCCATTAGCGTTGAAAAGCAAAGCTCGAGCAAAATGCGCGGTTGAAATTCGCGTCGCAAGATGGCGAGCTGCGCCGCGATGTAAGCGACATAGGTAGTTGTAATCCAAAAGCCGAGCGTCTTGCCCGTGAGCATGGATAGGGTCGTGGCAAAGCACGTGAGCGCGGCGACGCCCAGGCCAGATGCCGTCTGGAGGCTCATACCGAGTGCCAGCACGGCAACGCCCGCCAGATACATCAGCATTCTTATGACGGTATGACGCCAGTCGATCTTCTCGCCATGCATGATGATGAGCGGTCGCATGCTGCTGCATCCTTTCGATTGAAGGATATTTAAAGAGAAATGTCTGACCTGGGCCGGCAAAAAGAGGGTTATCGGAGGCACTGCCTCAACGGCAGAAAAGCCGGCCCCATGGTCAGTCGTCTAGGAATGTCTCGTTGTGCCAGAATGGGACTGAAGGGCTCAACGAGACGGGAAGAAAGCAAATGGCATGGCATGGGCAATAGGATGCCAAGATGGTAGGGTGCGTCTTAGCATCCTATTGCCCAGGCTTGACGAAATCGGTTTCGTTGAGATTAAGTATACGCATGGGAATCCATTTGCAAAGCGAAATAGAAGAAATTAGGTGAACGTTCACCTAATTGCAACAACTTATCGGTCAAAAGCCGAATCCCGGCCCTACCCCTCAAACATCGCCGTGGGATGGGGGATGCGATAGTATTACGTGGAGTTATTCGACAAACCGTGAGCTTCATCCGAGGGCTTTATGGAACAACATCAGCTTTATCAGAGCCTGCAAGATCAGGCATACAACGCGTTGCGCTCCAAGATCATCTATGCCGAGCTCAAACCCGGCACACGTCTTTCGGCGATTGGTCTGGAAAAGGAGACGGGAATCGGGCGCACGCCCATTCGCGAGTCCTTTGTGCGCCTGCGTGAGCAGGAGCTGGTGGAAACGCGTCCCAAAAGCGGCACCTACGTCTCTAAGATCAGCATGGAACGCGCCGAGAACGCCTGTTTCTTGCGCGAGAAACTCGAGAGAAGCGTGCTCATTAAATGCTGCTCTGCCGCCACGCCCGAGCAAAAGCATCGGCTCGAGCAGATTCTTGCCGAGTCCGAGTCACTCGATCATCGTGAAACGCGTCGCTTTTTCGATCTGGACAACCTGTTCCATGAGACATGTTTTGAGATTGCCGGCCGCCACATGTTGTGGGATTGGATGAAGAGCGTCAACACGCATTTTGAGCGATACAACTGGTTGCGTATGGTGTCGCAGGATCTGGATTGGGAGCCGATTCGTCGGCAGCATCGCCGGATTCTCGAGGCCATTAAAAAGGGCGATACCGACACGGCGAGCTACCTGGCAGAGACGCACCTGCATCTAATGCCCGAGGAGCAGGGCCCGGTTATCGCCTTGCATCCCGACTATTTCGAGCTGTCCAAAGACTCGGCAATCTAATTCGTCCTCTTTATTAGTTGCGGTGAAATAGGGACTGTTTTGCGGCTTTGGCGGCGTAAGCAGTCCGTATTTCACCGCAAGTGCGGGGGTGCAATCGGGGCATGAAAAGGCTGCGGCGCCGCTTGGAGGAAAAGACCGGAAGCAAGGGTCCATTCCTCCAGACGGTGCCGCAGCTGTTTTGGTGGACTGGATTATGTTGAGCCGGCTGATTGGCCGGGAAAGCAAAGCGGCTCGGGGGCGTGTCGCTTCCGTCACGTTCTATCAGCATACAAGACGGTTTTGGTTCTTGTTCGTGACGGAAACGGCGCGCTTCCGAGCCGCTTTAAGAGAAAGGGGGCGAGGTCTAGGGCACGCCCCCTTTCACGATAGAGAGCTAAACCTAGCCGCGGACCTTCTTGACGACGTCCATGGCCTCGCGGGCAATCTGCTCGACCTTGGAGAGGTCGCCGTCGGCGAACAGGGCGGGCTTGACCATCCAGGTGCCACCGCAGGCGATGATGGCGGAGGAGCTCAGGTACTCCTCGACGTTGGCAGTGTTCACGCCGCCGGTGGGCATAAAGCGATGACCGACAAACGGAGCAGCGAGGGCCTTGATGGTGTTGAGGCCGCCATACTGAGCCGCGGGGAAGAATTTGGTGACCTTGAGGCCCAGATTCTCGGCAGCAGTGACCTCGGAGGGGGTCACGGTGCCGGGAAGGACGGGCAGGTCGATGTCGATGCAGTGCTTCACGACGTCCTCGTTGTAACCCGGCGAGACGATGAACTTGGCACCGGCGGTGCGGGCCTGCTCAACCTGCTCGACGGTCAGGACAGTGCCGGCGCCGACGCACATCTCGGGCTCGGCCTCGGCCATGGCGGCGATGCACTCGGCGGCGCAGGCAGTGCGGAAGGTGACCTCGGCGGACTTCATGCCGGCTGCCATAAGGGCATGGGCGAGCGGTGCGGCGTCTTCGACCTTGTCGAGCACGACGACCGGCACGATGCCCAGGGATTCAAGCGTGGTGTAGAACTGATCGAACATAGTGTTCCTTTCGATGTGAGTCGCGCACGGGCGCGTGATTGCCAAAGAAGATTGGCCATGAGCCGGTTCCGGATTGGTTATCGGAGGCACTGCTTGGGGTCACAAGCAATTCCAAAACCGGCTGCGCGACCAGTCGTGTAGGAAATGCCAGGCAAAACCGGAATGGGACTGGTGGTTTTGCCCGACCGGAGGAATCGGGGAGCGGGCCGCAGAGGTATGGGTATGGAAAGCTGCGGCCCGCGGAATGGGGACGGCTTAGCGCGCGACGCGAGTGCCACCGTCGGCGGCGGATGCCACGGCTGCGATCTCGTCTGCGGTCACCAGGTTGGAATCGCCCTTGATGGTGAGCTTGAGGATCGAGGCCGCAATCGCGTAGTTGACGGCGTCCTGCGGGTCGAAGTCGTTGATGAGGGCATGGACGAGGCCGGCGTTAAAAGCGTCGCCGGCGGCAACGCCCTCGAGCACGTGCACATCGTGAGCAGGGGAGAACCAGTGCTCGCCGCTCTCGGCGTCAAAGAGCATGCCCATCCAGATGGAGCGCTCGACGCAGGAGATGTTGCGGACGACCGAGGCAACCTTCTTGCAACCGTACTCGGCGCAGATCTGACGGGCCATCTCGACGTAGGTGTCGCGCTCCTCGATGCCGTGGGCAAGGGAGCCGGAGACGCAGGTCATACCGAGACCGGCAGGAGCGTCCTCGTCGTTGGCAATGCAGATGTCAACGAGCGGCAGGAGTTCCTTCATGGTGGCCTGCGACTTCTCGGGCGACCACATCTTGCCGCGATAGTTCACGTCGCACACGGTGGTGATGCCTTTGGCGCGGCAGGCGGTGAGGGCATCCTTGCTGGCGGCGGCCATCTCGTCGGAGACGGCGGGCGTCACGCCGGAGAAGTAGAAGACGTCGATGCCCTTGAGGATCTCGTCCCAGTCAAAGACGTCGCGCTTGGCCATGTTGATGGCAGAGTACTTGCGGTCGTAGACGCAGCCGTTGCCGCGCTGCGAGGCGCCGACCTCAAACACATAGGAGCCAAGACGGTCGCCCTGGCGCACGACGCGCGAGGTATCGACGTCGTAGACCTTCAGCGAACGCAGGGCGCACTCGCCCAGACGGTTGGCCGGGACAACGGAGACGTAAGCGGCCTTGTCACCCTGGTAGGCCAGGGAAAGGGCGGTGTTGGCCTCGGCGCCGCCGTAGCGGACATCAAACTCGGTGGCCTGCTCAATGCGCAGGTGATCTTTGGGCGAGAGCCTCATCATGATCTCGCCGAAGGTAAGAACCGTTTTACCCATGGTCGCGCAGCTCCTTCTTGCTCGTGCGTTCACCTTTGATATGGCGTTGGCACGGAGGTGCCAAGACGGTAGGGTGCATCTTTGCACCTCTGTGCCAACGCTTGCCGAAATCGGTTTACGAAATCGGTTTCGTTTCGAGTTGTAGTATACTCATCTACAACGTTTTGCAAGCGGGATTTTTAAAAAAATGCCTAAAATGGCTCAGACTGCCGACAATTGGGAAACGGGGTGCGCTATGGCGCAGATGAGGATTAAGGACATTGCTGCCGAGGCGGGCGTGAGCCCGGCCACGGTCTCGCGCTATCTCAACAACCGCCCCGGGCAGATGACCGAGGAAACCCGCGCTCGCATCGCGGCAGTTATCGAGCGCACCGGCTATCGTCCACGTGCCGCCGCGCGCAATCTGCGCAGCTCGCGTACCAACCTCATCGGCGTGATTTTGGCCGACATCGCCAACCCGTTCTCGAGCGCCATGCTCGAAGGGCTTTCCGCCAGTGCCGCCGCGCGCGGCTGCTCGCTCATGACGGCCATTAGTGGCAACGACCCCGCCAAGGAGGCAGAGTCGCTCACCAGACTTATCGATGCCGGCGTGGACGGCCTGGTCGTCAACACCTGTGGCGGCAATGACGAGGCAATCGCCGCGGCAGCGGGACGCTTGCCCGTCGTGCTGCTCGACCGCGATATTGCCGCCGGCGGTGTCGATCTGGTGACCTCCAACAACCGTGAGCTGGTCGCCGGCCTGGTAGATGCCTTGGCTGTCGCGGGCAGCGAGCGCCTGTGCCTGCTCACCGAGGCAAGCGACGACAGCCCTGTGCGTCGCGAGCGTGCCGAGGCCTTTGTCGACGAGCTTTCGCGCCGCGGCCTTGCGGGTGAGGTCGTCACCCTGGCCGATGGTGGCGTCGCGGGTGTCGGCCGCCTGGACGGAGCTATCCGTGACTATGCGGGTAAAAAGCTCGGCCTCATTGCCGTCAACGGTTTGGTCTTTCTGCGCCTGACCGAGGCGTTGGCGCAGCTGGGCCCCTCGCTGCCGGCGGGTCTCAAGATCGCGACGTTTGACGATTACCCCTGGAACCACGTGCTCTTTGGCGGTGTGACCACGGCCGCGCAAGATACCCTTACCATTGCCGAGCGCGTAGTCGAGCGTCTCTCCGAGCGCATCGACATCGTTACCACTACGGTGGGCGATGCCGCAAAGCTCGCCCCCAAGCGCATCGAGGTCCCCGGCCACATCGAACACCGCGCCTCGACCTCGCGCTAACTACTCGTTCGCAACTGCCTGTTCGCGCACGTTTTTTGGGCGCTTGATACGCTTTAACCCTGCGGAAACATTTTTCTGCGATAGTATCTGCGATATAGACCAGTCGAAACCCGCCCGAAAGAAAGGGGAGCGACATGAACCAGCAGAACATCGATTACGTACTCCGCTCCGTAGAGCAGCGTGATATCCGCTTTGTGCGTCTGTGGTTTGTCGACATTCTCGGCCGCCTCAAGAACTTTGCCATTAGCCCCGAGGACCTCGAGGTCGCTTTTGAGGAGGGTATTGGCTTTGACGGCTCCGCCATCGAGGGCTTTGCCACGCCCGAGGAAGCCGACATGCTGGCGTTCCCCGATGCTTCGACCTTCCAGATTTTGCCGTGGCGTCCGAGCCACAACGGCGTCGCGCGCGTGTTCTGCGACGTGTGTACTCCCGATCGCAAGCCGTTTGCCGGCGACCCGCGTGATGCCTTGCGCCGCATGTTCCGCAAGGCCGAGAAGGCTGGCTATCTGCTCAACGTGGGTGCCGAGCTGGAGTATTACTACTTCCCCGACGAGCACACCCCCGAGCCGCTCGACAACGTGGGCTACTTCGATCTTTCGGTGAGCGATGCCGCCCGCGACCTGCGTCGCAACACGGTCCTCACGCTCGAGAAGATGTCCGTGCCCGTGGAGTACACCTTCCACGCCGCCGGCCGCTCGCAGCGCGGTATGAGCCTGCGCCACGCCGAGGCCCTGAGCATGTCCGACGCCATCACCACGGCCAAACTCATCATTAAGCAGCAGGCCTACGAGAGCGGTTGCCACGCCTCCTTTATGCCCAAGCCGCTGGCGGGCGAGGACGGCAGCGCTATGTTCTTGTGCCAGTCGCTGTTCGACCACGACGGCAACAACGTCTTTTGGGGCGAGGATGACGAGAAGTACCATCTCTCCGACGTCGCCAAGCACTATATGGCCGGTATCTTGGCGCACGCGCGCGAGATCAGCGCCATCACCAATCCCACGGTCAACTCGTATAAGCGCATCACCACGGGTGGCGACTCCGTGCCGCAGTACGCCACGTGGGGCCTGCGCAACCGCGCGAGTATGGTCCGCATTCCGGTTTACAAGCCCGGCAAGCAGCTGTCCACGCGCATCGAGCTTCGCAGCCCCGACCCCATGGCCAATCCGTACCTGGTCAACGCCGTCACGCTGGCGGCTGGTCTGGACGGCATCGAGCGCAAGCTGGAGCTCCCGCCCGAGGCAACGGCCGAGACGCTCAAGCTTACCGACCGTCAGATGGTCGAGGCCGGCTACGCGCCGCTGCCGCGCTCGCTCAAAGAGGCGCTTGACGTGTTTGAGGACTCGCAGTTTATGAAGGATGCCCTCGGCGAGCACATTCACAGCTTCTTCCTCAAAAAGAAGCGCGACGAGTGGCATAAGTTTGAGTCTACGATCACCGAGTGGGAGATCAAGCACTACCTGGCGAACTCCTAATCGCGCTGGCTTGTTCCAGTACGATTGAGCTCATTTCTTTGGAGGCCGATATGTCCGAAAAGAGTGCCCTATTCATGGCGCGCACGACGCGCTTCCACGAGTTTGCCCGCAGCTTGACGACTACCCTGGGTGTCGAGGTGAGCCTGGCAACTCCCGATTCGCCAACTGCGGCGCACGACTTTGACCTGCTGATTCTCGATTCAGATGGCATCCGCAGCGACCGCATCGATCAGATTGCCAAGTGGCTTGACGATCGCGGCGGCGTCCCCATGCTGGTGATCGTCGACGACGAGGCACTCGGTACCTTGCGCCTGCCCAATCACGCGCATGCCGACTTTGTATGCCCCACGGCGACGCCCAACGAGCTCAAGGCTCGCGCGCAGCGCCTGATGGGCGAGGAGGAGACCGTTACCGCCGACGATGTGCTCAATATCGATAACCTCGAGATTAACCTGGCTACCTACCAGGTGACGCTCGATAACGAGCCCATCGACCTGACGCTGATGGAGTACTCACTGCTGAGCTTTTTGGCGACGCACCCCAACCGCGCCTACAGCCGCGAGGTGCTGCTGCACCGCGTGTGGGGCTTTGAGTACTGCGGCGGCACGCGCACCGTCGACGTGCACATTCGACGCATCCGCTCCAAGGTGGGCCCGCAGATCGCGGCGCACATCACCACCGTCCGCGGCGTGGGCTATCTGTTTAAGGACTAGATTTCCACCACAAAGGGGACAGGCACCTTTGTGATGGTTTTGACGCAGATGCGGGTTCCTCTCGAATCTGCAACAGAACTTAAGCCTTCCTAAAAGATTGCGTTCTCATACACTTGCGCCCGCATATTGGGGTACAACTCAACGTGAACAACGATGGCCCGCCACGTGTTTGGCGGGCCTTTGGTTATTTGACGAAAGGATCGCAGCCATGAGCGAGAACGATTCCCAGCGTCCCCAGGATGCGGGCAACGCCGGCGAGACCCAGCAGCAGCCGCGTGTGCAGGTGGAGTCGACGCCTGCCGACAGCAACATTCCCTACGTGCAGGCATACGACACGCAGACCGGCAAGCCGCTGGGCGGCCAACAGGTTGTAAACAAGCACACAGTGGTCAAGACTAAGACCAAAAAGCTGCCGATCTTTATTACGGCGCTCGCCGGCTGCGCCTGCGGAGCCCTGCTGGTCATCGCGCTCATTATGAGTGGCACGCTCAATATCGGTGGCGGCAAGAATGCCGTGACGGCGGGTGCTTCGGGTTCATCGACGCAAAAGATTACGATTGATTCCGAGGACACCACGCTGGCCGAGGCCGTTTCTGCCAAGGCCCTGCCCTCCGTGGTTTCCATCACCGCCACTTCGAGCGGCAGCCAGAATGGCTCGCTTTCGCAGTCTGCCGACGAGTCGGACAACTCGGGCAGCGTCGGTTCGGGCGTGGTGCTCGATACCGAGGGCCATATCCTCACCAACAACCACGTGGTCGATGGCTATGACCAGTACGTGGTTACCATGGATGACGGCACCACCTACGAGGCCGAGTTCGTGGGCAACGATGCCTCGAGCGACCTGGCCGTCATCAAGCTCAAGGACGCCGACGCCTCCAAGCTCACGCCGATCGAGATCGGTGACTCCTCCAAGCTCAACGTGGGCGAGTGGGTCATGGCGATCGGCTCGCCGTTCGGCAACGAGCAGTCTGTCTCCACGGGCATTGTGTCGGCGCTGTATCGCTCCACGGCCATGAGCTCTACCAACGGTAACACCATCTATGCCAACATGATCCAGACCGATGCCGCCATCAACCCGGGCAACTCCGGCGGCGCGCTCGTTAACGATAACGGCGAGCTTGTGGGTATCAACTCGCTCATCGAGAGCTATTCGGGCTCCAGCTCGGGCGTGGGCTTTGCTATTCCCGTTAACTACGCCAAGAACATTGCCGACCAGATTATCGACGGTAAGACGCCGGTGCACCCGTACCTGGGAGCTACGCTTTCGAGCGTCAACGCGCTCAACGCCCGCACCAACAAGTTGAGCACCGATAGCGGCGCGTACGTGGCGAGCGTCGTCGAGGACGGTCCCGCCGCCAAGGCCGGCATCCAGGAGGGCGACGTCATCACCAAGCTGGGCGACGATGAGATTTCGAGCGCCGATGGTCTGATCATCGCGCTGCGCAGCCACGAGGTGGGCGAGAAGGTCGAGATCACGCTCATGCGCGGCAAGGAAGAGAAGAAGGTCACGGTCGAGCTGGGCTCCGACGAGGAGCTGCAGAACCAGCAGCAGAACGACAGCGCGACCGATACCGGCAACGGCGGTATTACCGACGAGCAGCTGCGCCAGTATCTGGAGGAGCTGCTTGGCCAGCAGGGCCAGGGTCAGGGCAACGGTCAGGGTTTCTAACGAGCCGTTTCGCACATATCGAGCCAGAGGGGGGGCTGTTCCGCCAACGCGGGACAGCCCCCTCTTTTCCTATTGATCCGTTGGGACAGAGGAAAACGAATCATTTGGAAATGGCAAGGGCATGGTTTGATCGCGCGATCCATCCCGGTTCGGCGGCTGCCGATTCGGTGCGGTTTGAGACCGCTATTCGGCGCCATGGTGACCGGTGGTACTCTAGTATCCGTTTGAAATCGAGCGAAGGAGTGCCGCTATGGAGCAATCGAGCCTGTTTGGTGACGGCGTGGACATCGATACCGAAACGCCCGCGGGCGCGGATGCCGCTGCGCCGGCCGACGCCCATGCCCAGGCCGCCGCGCGCGCGGCCGAGCTGCGCCACGAGCTCGATTACCACGCGTACCGCTACTACATGCTCGATGCGCCCGAGATCACGGACGCCGCCTTCGACAAAATGCTCGTTGAGCTGCAGCAGATCGAGGCGACCTACCCCGACCTGGTGACGCCCGACAGCTATACCCAGCGCGTGGGCGGCTACGTGAGCGAGCAGTTTACACCGGTCACACATATGGCGCGCATGTATTCCATGGACGATGCTATGGATCTGGACGAACTTGACGCGTGGCTCCAGCGCGCCGAGGATGCGCTCGGTGCCGGCAGCGTCACCTATACCTGCGAGCTTAAGATCGACGGCTTGGGCGTCGCGCTTACCTACCAAAACGGCACCTTCGTACGCGCCGCCACGCGCGGCGACGGCACCACGGGCGAGGACGTGTCGCTTAACGTGCGTACCATCAAGGATGTGCCCATGCACCTGTCCGAGCCGGCGCTCGCCCACATGGGCGCCGATCGCGAGCGTACCATCGAAGTGCGTGGTGAGGTCTACATGCCCAAGGGCAGCTTTGTCCGTCTAAACGAAGAGGCCGATGCCGAGGGCCGCGACCCCTTTGCCAACCCGCGCAACGCTGCTGCAGGATCCCTGCGCCAAAAGGACCCCAAGGTCACGGCGCGCCGCGACCTGGCCACCTTTATCTACGCCATTGCCGATACCGATCCGCTGCACGTCCACAGCCAGCGCGAATTTCTCGACTGGCTGCGCAGCGCCGGCTTCAGCGTCAACCCCAACGTGGCCCGCTGCGCCACGCCGGCCGAGGTCCACGAGTTCTGCGCCCAGGCCCTCGAGCACCGCGGTGACCTGGACTACGACATCGACGGCGTAGTCGTAAAGGTCGACAGCTTCCAACAGCAGCTCGACCTGGGCTTTACCGCCCGCGCGCCGCGTTGGGCCATCGCCTTTAAGTTCCCGCCCGAGGAAAAGCAGACCGTCCTGCGCGAGATTCGCATCCAGGTGGGTCGCACCGGCGTGCTCACGCCGGTCGCCGAGTTCGACCCGGTGACGGTCGCCGGCTCCACCATCGCGCGCGCCACGCTGCACAACATCGACGAGATCCGCCGCAAGAACGTGCGCGAGGGCGACACTATCATCGTGCACAAGGCGGGCGACGTAATCCCCGAGGTCGTGGGCCCGGTGCTCGACAAGCGCCCGGCCGATTCGGTCGACTGGCACATGCCCGAGGTCTGCCCCGTGTGCGGCAGCCCCGTGGTTCACGAGGATGGCGAGGTGGCCTACCGCTGCGTGTCCATCGACTGCCCCGCACAGCTCAAGGAGCGCCTGCTCCACTGGGTGAGCCGCGGCTGCATGGACGTCGACGGCCTGGGCGACGAGATCGTCGACAAGATGATCGCCGCTGGCCTGATCCACGATGTTGCGGACTTCTACCAGCTCACGGTCGACGACATCGCCGGCCTGGACACGGGGCGCGTGTACGCCAGCTCCAACAGCAAAAAGGGCGTTAAGAAGGGCGATCCCATTCCGGTAGGCCTTAAGACGGCCGAGAAAATCATCGCCGAGCTCAACAAGTCCAAGAGCCAGCCGCTCGGTCGCGTGCTGTTTGCCCTGGGCATCCGCCACGTGGGCAAGAGCGTGGGCGAGGTCATCGCCGAGCGATTCCTGTCGATCGACAAGCTCATCTTGGCGAGCGAAGAGGATATCGCCGAGTGCGAGGGCATCGGTCCCAAGATTGCGGCGAGCGTCAAGCAGTTCCTGGCCGTGCCCGAGAACCTCGCCGTGCTGGAACGTCTGCGCCAAGCGAGCCTTTCGCTCGAGGTCGACTTGGGCGCCGCTCATGCGCAAGCCGCGGCCGAAGCTGGCGTGGCGGGCGAGCTCGCCGACGCACAGCCGCTTGCGGGTCTGACCTTCGTGCTCACCGGCACGCTCGTCAACCGCACGCGCGACGAGGCAGGCGCGGCGCTCAAGGTGCTCGGCGCCAAGGTTTCGGGCAGCGTGTCGAAGAAGACGAGCTATCTGGTCGCCGGCCCCAAAGCGGGCTCCAAGCTCACCAAAGCCGAGCAGCTGGGCGTGCCTGTATTGGATGAGGACGCACTCGAGCAGATTTTGGCTACTGGCGAGGTGCCTGAGGCGTAAGGCATCGATAGCCAAATTGAAGAACCGCCCGGAAGCACGATGCCTTCCGAGCGGTTCTTACTTTGCTGGGGCAACCGGCACCGTGATCTGCGTTACGTAGGTTGCCGGGTCGTCGCTGATGATGTCATCGATAAGGGCGATCTCGCGCGAAGGCCCGGTGGGCGCCAGGTTGTGCTCGCGCATATAGCCGAGCAGCTGCTTATAGCGCGGGGCTGCTTGCCCGTGCGTGCCGCGGAAGCTTATGGTCAGGCAGCGCGCGGCAGGTCGCGTCTCAACGTCGCCCAAGTAATCATCGGTGTCATCGAGCAGCAGGAAGACCTCGTCGTAGCCATCAAAGTCGCCGGCGGCGAGGCGTTCGGGCGCGATGCCCACACCCAGATTGCCCAGATAGGCAAAGGTTTCGTGCTGCCCCTGCTGAAGCTGGCGGATATGCCATCCCAGCGAATAGGCGTCGGTGGGATTGACGCGCTCGTGCAGCGTGGCGCAGCGAAGTTCGGGTTCCTCGATTTCGCTAATGGTGTCGAGATCAGCATTCAAAGCGCCATGAAGCAAGGCAAGCCGCTGGTCAATCTTGCGCGACATGCGCTCCAACTCACGCCGCCTGTGCTCAATTAACTCCTGTTGCTTGGTCAGTTGCCGTTGTATCAAATCCATATCGCGCGTAGTGACAAACTCGCGAATCTGCGCCAGCGGCAAGTCGAGAACGCGCAGGTTGCCGATGGTGTTGAGGGTGGAGAGCTGCCGCGATCCGTAGTAGCGGTACCCACTTGCCGGATCGACATATGCCGGCTCCAACAGCCCCATCTGCTCGTAATGACGCAGTGTGCCCACGCTCAAATTGAGCAGGCGCGCCACCTCGCCAATGCGGAGCAGGCCCTCGGTATGTTCAGTTGGCGAGTCGGCCATAGGAACGCTCCTTTCAATAGAGCCGGGGAGGGGCGCCAGGCTCGCGTTGCCCCGCTACGCCATCAGCTTGTCAAAAGTTCCGCGGCGGTTGAGCACGGTAAATGCAATCACGCAGATGGCCGCCGACAGAATCGACCCGCACGGCGAGGCGATACCCATGGGGAACAGCGTGTCGGAATAGGCGTTCGACAGCAGCCATGCACCGGGCACGCGAATGAGCGCCACGGCCAGCACGTTGTGCGCAAAGCCGATGTAGCTCTTGCCGTATGCAGCGAAAAAGCCGCTAAAGCAAATGTGGATGCCGGCAAAAATCGCGTCGAGAATATAACTGTGCATATAGCCAGTACCGGCGGCGACCACCGCGGCGTCTTTGGCAAAAAAGCCGATAAACGCTGGTGCCACCAGCCACATGAGCACCGTGACCAGGCAGCCGTACACCACCGAGATGGTCATGGCATCCTTGAGCACCTGACGCGCGCGGTCGCCCTTGCCCGCACCGGCGTTTTGCGCCGTGAGCGCGCTGACGGTAGCGCCCATGGAACTCGGCACAATGAACAAAAAGCTGATCATCTTCTCGACTAGGCCCACGGCGGCGGCGTCGACCAGGCCGCGGTGGTTGGCGATGACGGTGATGAACATAAACGCCACCTGGATGCAGCCGTCCTGCACGGCCACGGGCACGCCGATCTTAAGAATGCTACCGAGCACCTCGGGCTGGGGGCGCAGGTCGCTGCGCTTAACGTGGATGTTCGTGCGACGGCTTTTGAGCCACACGAGCGCGAGGGCAACGCTGGCCGTCTGTGCGATGACCGTGCCGAGTGCGGCGCCCACGGGGCCGAGCCCCATGTGGCCGATAAACAGAAAATCAAGCGCGATGTTGATGATGCACGCCACGCCGATCACGTACATGGGCGAGCGCGAATCGCCCAGCCCGCGAAAGATGGCCGAGAGGATGTTGTACGCGGCGATAAAGGGAATGCCGATAAAGCAAATGCGCAGGTAGGCGGCGGTGCCTTCGACCGCCTCGGCCGGCGTGCCAATGAGCGCCACGATCTGCGGGCACAGTGCGAGCAAGACAGCGGCCAGCACCACCGAGACACCCATAAAGAGCGTGATGGTGTTGCCGATGGCGGCCTCGGCGCGGTCGAAGCGGCGCGAGCCCACGGCGTGGCCGACGATGACCGTCGTTCCCATGGCCAGACCCACGAGCGTCACAGTGATGATATAGAGCGTCTGCGCGCCATTGCCCACGGCGGTGATGCCGGCGGCGCCGCTAAACTGCCCCATCATGTACAGGTCGGCCATGCCGTAGAGCATCTGCAAAAAGTACGAGAGCATATAAGGCAGGGCAAAGACCGCGATGGTCTTGAGGACGTTGCCGCGTGTGAGGTCGTGTTCCATGGGCGGGGCTTTCTGGCTGGGTTCGTTTTGCTACCAGTGTAGTGAAAACCCTGCAACGATTGTAGAGTCAAGGTTTATGTTGGCAGCGGGGCGAAAAAAGTCGCGCTCGCGTTCATTTCCAATTGAATACAGAGATGCACCTTGCGAGCTTAGCGCCTGCACTAGCCTTGCAGAAATCGATTTCGGAACACTTGACACCGCCGCATGGCGCGCCATAATACGTGGGTTTGCGAACAACGTTTGATGGGGGATGAACCTGCGTGCGCAATCTCAAGATTCTGTTTTCCTATCTGGGGGCATACCGCCGCGATGCCATTCTCGGCGTGTTCTTTGTGACGGCCGAGACGGCGCTCGAGCTGTTTATCCCGGTCATCATGGCAAATATCATCGACGTGGGCGTGCCCGCGGGCGACATCAACTACATGCTGTTGCAGGGCGCGTATATGCTGGTATGCGCCGCATGTTCGCTGGTACTTGGCTTGGGCTATGCACGCACGTCTGCTCGCGTCGCCTCGGGGCTGGGCGCTAACCTGCGCGAGGCCGAGTATCGCAAGATCCAGACGCTCGCTTTTGGCAATCTGGACAACTACGACGCCAGCTCGCTTGTCACTCGCATGACCACCGACATCACCGTGATTCAAAACGCCGTAGGTAACGGTTTCCGCCCCATGGTGCGCGGGCCGGTAAATCTGGTCATGGGCCTCGTCTACGCTTTCGCGCTCTCGCGCGAGCTCGCGGCGGTCTTTGCCGTCATTCTGCCGATGCTCGCCATCGTGCTCGGTATCATTACCGTGCGCGTGAGCCCGCTCTACCGCCAGCTGCAGACCTCGATGGACCATCTCAACGGTGTGGTGCAGGAGGACCTCACCGCCGTGCGCGCCGTCAAGGCGTACGTGCGTGCCGAGCACGAGGAGGCCAAGTTCGATGCCGTCAATACCGAGCTTGCGCGCACCGCGACGAAGACCTTTGGCAACGCCGTGCTCAACCTGCCGGTGTTTCAGCTGTCGATGTACGTGGCAGCGCTTTCCATTCTGTGGATCGGCGGGCGCATGATTCTTGCCGGCGAGCTCGGCGTGGGCTCGCTCACGGGCTTTATGAGCTATGTGCTGCTGATCATGAACTCGCTCATGATGATTTCCAACGTGTTTTTGCTGCTCACCCGCGCACTTGCCAGCGTGGAGCGCATCTCACGGGTGCTCGACGAGCGTTCGCTTATCCAAGCGCCCGACGCTGCCGCTGCCGTGCACGGGGTGGCCGACGGAAGCATCGAGTTTCGCGACGTGTCGTTTAAGTACCGCGCGGATGCTGCCGAGGATGTGCTCGAGCATATTGACCTTTGCATTGAGGCAGGCTCCACGGTGGGCGTGCTCGGCGGCACGGGCTCGGGCAAGAGTTCGCTTGTGCAGCTGATCGCGCGCCTGTACGACGCCACCGAAGGCGCCGTACTCGTGGGCGGGCGCGATGTGCGCGATTACGACCTGGTTGCCCTGCGCGACGCGGTGGGCATTGTGCTGCAAAAGAACGTGCTGTTTACGGGTACCGTGCGCGAGAACCTGCAGTGGGGCGCGCCCGATGCCACCGACGAGGAGCTCCTGCGTGCCTGCCGGGCGGCATGCGTGGACGAGTTCCTGGATCGCATCGGCGGCCTTGACGGCTATCTGGGCCCGGGCGGTGCCGGTGTCTCGGGCGGGCAGAAGCAGCGCCTGTGCATCGCGCGTACATTGCTCAAGCATCCGCGTGTGCTCATCTTTGACGATTCGACCAGCGCGGTCGATATGGCGACCGACGCCAAGATCCGCGAGCATATCGCTCAGATTCCCAACACGACGGTGATTGTCATTGCGCAGCGCATTGCGAGCGTCATGGATGCCGCCCGCATTATTGTGTTGGACGACGGCCGTGTCCACGGCGTGGGCACGCATGAGGAGCTGCTGGCGGGCGACAACATCTACCAGGAGATTTATGCCTCGCAGATGGAGTTCGCTGGGAACGCAGACACCGGCGACGGCTGCGACGATCGCTGCGCGAACGATCAGTTTTCCTCCGTCCCCAGCGAATCGCCCTTGGAAGGGGGTGAGCGCCATGCCTAAGACCGCAGCCCAAGCACGCCCTGCCGACCTCAAGCGCACTGTGCGTCGCTTGCTCTCCTACATGGGGCATGCCAAGTTCTCGTTGCTCGCGGTGGGCGTGCTCGCCTCCGTCGCCGCCATCGCGAGCCTCGCCGGCACCTACATGGTGCGCCCCATCGTTAACGGTTTGGCCACGGGCGGGGAGGAACTGCTCGCCAAGCAGGTCATCCTGACGGCGATCATCTACGCCGTGGGCGTACTCTCCGCTCTGGGCTACTCGCAAATTATGGTGCGTGCGGCCCAGCGCGTGGTATCCGATATCCGCCGCGACCTGTTCGCGCACATCCAGACGCTGCCGCTCAGTTATTTTGACAGCACGCGCTCGGGCGACATCATGAGCTTCTTTACCAACGACGTCGACACCGTCTCCGAGGCGCTCAACAACAGCTTTGCCAACGTGATTCAGGCGAGCATCCAAATGGTCGGCACCACGGCTATGCTCATCATCCTCAACTGGCAGCTCACGATTATCACGCTCGTGTGCGACGCGGCCATTGTGCTGTACGCGCGCTACTCGGGCATGCGTTCCAAGCGCTTTTTTGCCGCTCAGCAGGCGTCGCTGGGCGATTTGGACGGATATATCGAAGAGATGGTCTCGGGCCAAAAGGTCATCAAGGTCTTTAATCACGAACAGGCCAACGTGGCTGGTTTTGACGTGCGCAACCAAGAACTGCGCCGCACCGGTGGCGCCGCGCAAGCCTACGCCAACTCGATGGTGCCCATGACCGTGGTGATCGGCTATGCCAACTACGCCGTCGTCGCCGTGGCGGGCGGCATGCTCTGCATCAAGGGACTCGCCGACGTAGGTGCGCTTGCGAGCTATCTGGTCTTCGTACGCCAGGCCGCCATGCCCATCAACCAGTTTACGCAGCTGGGCAACTTCTTGCTCAATGCGCTGGCCGGTGCCGAGCGCCTGTTTGCGGCTATGGACCTTAAGCCTGAGGTGGACGAGGGCTGCGTGGAGCTGGTGCAGACGGGCGACGCCTCGTGGGCGTGGAAGATTCCCGAGGGCCAGGGCGTGGGCGCGTACGGGCACTTGCATGATGTGGCTGCCGTTGATGAGTCGGGCCGTGCGGTGGCTGCCGACGGTACCGAGCTCACGTGCGGCTTGGTCCCGCTTGCCGGCGACGTGCGCTTCCATGCCGTGGACTTTTCCTACGTGTCGGGCACCCGTGTGCTCACGGACCTCAACCTGTTTGCCAAGCCGGGGCAAAAAATCGCGTTTGTGGGCTCGACGGGCGCCGGAAAGACGACCATCACCAACCTCATCAACCGCTTTTACGAGGTCGATGACGGCGAGATCACGTACGACGGCATCGATGTCAAGCACATTGCCAAGGCCAGTCTGCGTGGGTCGCTCGGCATTGTGCTGCAGGACACGCACCTGTTTAGCGGCACCATTGCGCAGAACATCCGCTTTGGCAAGCTCGACGCGACCGACGAGGAAGTGCGCGCCGCTGCCGAGGCAGCCTGCGCGGATTCGTTTATCCGCCGCCTGCCTAGAGGGTACGACACGCCGGTCACGGCCGACGGCGCCAACCTGTCGCAGGGCCAGCGCCAACTGCTCGCCATCGCGCGCGTGGCCGTTGCCGACCCGCCGGTGCTCATCTTGGACGAGGCCACGAGCTCCATCGACACGCGTACCGAAAAGCTCATCGAGCGCGGTATGGACCGCATCATGCGCGGACGCACCACGTTTATGATCGCGCACCGCCTGTCCACCGTCCGCGACGCCGATGCCATCATGGTCCTTGAACACGGCCGCATCATCGAGCGCGGCACGCACGAAGAGCTGCTCGCTCAGCACGGCGAATACTGGCAGCTCGCGCATGGCTTAAAAGAGCTGGATTAACCCGTTCGAGCACGATGCTTTGAGCCCTCCGTGCCCCCTCACCTAGCCTCAAACCATCACAACATTCGACGTTTTTCGCCAAAATCGAGAAAAGCATCGAATGTTGTGATGGTTTTTCTGCCACTCGGCCGGGTGGAATCGCTTTCTTGTGCACGAAGGTGTGCGGACCCGTGGGCAGGGGAATAAGGTTGGTTATCCGACTCCATTGGAGGGCTCATGGACCTGCCGATCGTCTTGTCCCATAAGACTGCCTGGCTGTACCACAACGTGGCGCGCCCGTCCGAGCCGCTCTCGCGAGCAAGCAGCCTATACGATGAGGACTCGCTTGCTAGCGAGGCGGAGCCGACTGCGAGCCTGCCCAAATTGGGACTCGATGCCAAGGGACTGAGGGCTTCAACGGCAGTTGGGATCGTTACCGACTATCTGGTTTCGCTTGGTATTCCACGAGAAGAGCTCGATCATATCGACACGCTCGTCAACTTCGATTTTGAGCGCTCGACGCCGGCTGGATTTAGGTGCCACGTGTTTGGGGCGCCGGTACCTCCAGGCCATCTTATCGAGGTGGCAGAGGGCCTTCTAGTGGTTGATGAGGCCATGTGCTTTGTTCAAGCGGGTTCGTGGATGAGCGAGCCCGAGCAGCTGGAATATGGCTACGAAATCTGCGCCCGATACCATTTGAATCATCTGTCGACGGACGATTATGTCGAGATGGGGCAGAGGTATACCGTTGCCGACTTGATTGCCTATTGCAATGAGAACCGATCTCGTCAGGGGGCTATACGCGCGGCCGCCGTGCTCAGGCGCGTGCACGATGGCGCGCGATCGCCCATGGAGACGGCCACCGCAATCATGGTCGTAGCAAAACGTTCCCAGGGAGGGCTGGGATACGCCAAGATCGAGCTCAACCATCGGGTTGATGTTCCCAGCGAGTTCAAGTATCTCGCAAAGGCCGGGTATTTCGAGATCGACGTATATGCACCTGCGAGCGGTACGGGGATTGAATATAACGGCTCGGACCATCTTGATAAACAGCGCAGCGCGTCGGATGCGGAGCGCATGACCGTGCTGAGCGCGCTGGGCTTTAGGATGATCGTCCTCACCGGGACTCAGTTTGCCCATCAGCTGCAATTGCACCGGGCGATGAACGCCATCGCGCTTGCGATAGGCCTTAAGTGCGACCGAAGCGAAGCGTTCCAGAAACGTCAGAACGACCTGCGAGAATTCGTGATTCGGCACTGGGACGGCGGCCTCTAGGGGCGTTTTGGTCCTTCTACGGGGTGCCGTGGGCAGGCAAACCATCACAACATTCGACGTTTTTTGCCAAAATCGGGAAAAGCATCGAATGTTGTGATGGTTTGTGTGCTGAGGATGGGCTTGGGAAGTTCGTTTTGCTCGAAGCGACCTGTCCTGTCGTACGGGTGTCGGCGTGATTCTCCCGTGGGGTATTATGTTTTCCGAAGAATAAAACGCCGCGTGAGGGGAGGCCTGCGTGGACGGACACGTGCAACATGACGGCTTTGGCCGCGATATCAACTACCTGCGTATTGCCGTTACCGACAAGTGCAATTTCCGCTGCATTTACTGCATGCCGGCCGATGGCGTGGCGCCCCGCGCGCACGACGAGCTGCTCAGCGCCGAGGAAATCGCCCGCTTTGTGCGCTTGGTAGCGGGGGAGGGCATTCGCCGCGTGCGCCTGACGGGCGGCGAGCCGCTGGTCAGCCGCCGTATCATTCCGCTTATTCGCGACATCCGCGCGATTCCGCAGATCGAGGACATCTCGCTTACCACCAACGGCGCCTTGCTGCCCAAGCTGGCGCCGCAGCTCAAAGACGCGGGGCTTAACCGCGTCAACATCTCGCTCGACACGCTCGACCCCTTGCTGTTTGGAAAGATCACGCGCCTGGGTCGGCTCGAGCAGACCATGGCCGGCATCGACGCGGCGCTGGCTTGGGGCTTTGAGCCCGTTAAGGTCAACTGCGTTGTGGTGCGCCGACTCAACCAGGATGTGGCGGCCCTTGCGCGGCTCACGCTCGACCGCCCCATCCACCTGCGCTTTATCGAATACATGCCCATTGGCGACGAGCGCACGAGCTCGCATTGCGCTGTGGACCCGCATGCGCCCGCGCTCAATCCCGAGCTGTGGGACGCGAGCGATACCGTGCCGAGCGACGAGCTGCGGGCGCGCATCAATGCCGGGGCCGCCGCGGTGGGACTGGGCGACCTCGAGCCGCTCGACATCAACGACGCTCCTGCCGGCGCGGGCCCTGCGCGCTACTGGCGCTTTCCGGGTGCGGCGGGAACGGTCGGCTTCATCAGCGCCATGTCCAATCATTTTTGTGCGAACTGCAACCGTCTGCGCCTGACGGCCGATGGCAACGTGCGTCCGTGCCTGTTCAGCGATGCCGAGTATTCGGTGCGTGAGGCGCTGCGCCGTGGTGATGATATGCAGGTACTTTCGATTTGGCGCGATGCTGTGGCCCACAAACCGCAGGAACACGCGATAATTGAGGGCACGCAACGATTTATGTCCCAAATCGGAGGATGATCATATGGCCAAGAGCAGGTACGCCGATGCCACCAAGGCCGCTCGCAGGGCCGCGATGTCTGCCCACAAAGTCACGGCTGCGGCGAATGCTGGCAACGCCGACGCGTCCGCGCAGCCGACTGCCGGTGCTGCCACCGAGCCCGCCCGTGACGCCCGTCGCGACGAGCTCACGCACGTGGACGCCAAGGGCGAGGTGCGTATGGTGGACGTGTCCGACAAGGCCGAGACCCATCGCATTGCCATCGCCGAGGGCACCATCCTCATGCACCCCGAGACGCAGGCCATGGTGCTGCAGGACCGCGCTAAAAAGGGCGATGTGCTTGCTTGTGCGCGCGTGGCGGGCATCATGGCCATCAAGCGCACGAGCGACATCATCCCCATGTGCCATCCGCTGCTCATTACCAAGAGCAAGTGCGACATTGCGCCCATCGCTCCGGCGGGGACGCCGGCCGAGGACGTGCCCGAGGGCTGGGCGCCGGCGCGCGTGGACGGGCAGGTTGGCTTTCACGTACTGGTTACAGCTGGTGTGACGGGCAAGACCGGCATCGAGATGGAGGCCCTGACCGGCGCGAGTGCCGCGTGTCTGACCATCTATGACATGTGCAAGGCCGTCGATCGCGGCATGGAGATCGTCGACGTGCGCCTGCTGCACAAGGAGGGCGGTCGCTCGGGCGTGTGGGATCGTGCCGAACGCCAGGCCGCTACTGTTGAGGCCGTGGGAGCCGCGGGCAATGCACCCGCGGGCACACCCGTCGCCGTTGCGCCCGCAGCTCCGGCACCGGCCGTTCCCGCGATCGCGTTTATCGGCTACCAAAACTCGGGCAAGACCACACTCGTCGAGAAGGTCATCGCCGAGCTCACACGCCGCGGCCTGCGCGTAGGTTCGCTCAAGCATCATGGGCATCATGGCTTTGATATCGATGTGCCCGCTAAGGATACGTGGCGCCATCACCAGGCCGGATCCAAGCACGTGGGACTCATCTGCGCCACGCGCTGGGCGGAGTACGCCGATACGCGCGAGGAGGACGAGATGCTCGCGCGCGAGCTGCTGTCGCGCTACAACGATGTTGACGTGGTGATCATCGAGGGCTACAAGACCGAGGGCTTCGACAACATCGTGGTGGCGCGCTCCGGTGTCGACCGTCTGCGCGGCAAGAGCTCGCTCGATCTGGTCGACGGTCACACGCTGGCCCTTGCCTGCAACGAGGCCCTGGCGCGTCAGGCCTTCGACGCCGGCTTTGCGACCCGAGCCATCAACATCAACGACGCCCGAGCCATCTGCGACCTCATCCAAGATCATCTGGCCTAAAACCTGCCAAAAAGGGACAGGTTTGTTTTGGCAGGTTTTATCTGGGCAGACGTCACTTCCACCACAAAGGGGCCAGGCACCTTTGTGGTGGTTTTTGCTTTGGTAGATGTGTGGGACATGCCTTACAATCTACCAAGTAGTTCATGACGGGCGAAAAACGGAGAAAAGGGGCTTGATGCGTCCTTAATGTTTCATGCGGATTGATTGATTTGACAGACGGTGGCGAATGCCCGCCGTCCGCATTCGTATGAAACAAGGAGTCTCCATGCTCGCCTCCCTTTTCTCAAAGCCTCAATCATCGCTGTCCGCGCAGGCCAAGCGCCTGGTGGCGATGCGCTTTCTCATCTACACCGGTTTTCAGACCAGCTACTTTATCGGCGTCATCGGAACGCTCACCTATGCGGACGGCGCTTCGGTCGTCGCGACATCGCTGGCCGTCCTGTTCATGAACGTTTTCGTGATCCTGGGATCCTTTGCGGGCGGTGCTGCGCTCGATGCATGGGGTCCGCGCCGCCATTTCTTGCTGAGCATCGTCGGTGCTCTTGCAACTGGCACGGCAATCATCGCCTTTGGTAGCGCGACCGGCGTCGTCCTGCTCGGCGCGGTGTTTCTGGGCTTTGTGATGGGATTCGCCCAGCCCATCGCCACGTCCTATCCGGCCTACCTCACCGACGATCCTGTCGAGCTCAAAGACATCAACTCCGCCATCGCCATGTTTTCAAACGTGAGTATCATCGTTGGCCCCACGCTGGGTGGCTTTGTCGCGGCTGCTGCGTCGTCGCGCGCGGTGTTTGTTCTCATGATGCTCTTTACCGTGCTGGCGTTTATTGCCGGCTGGGGCTTTAGACCGCAAGCAGTTCGCGTCGCCGCGCGTGAAAGTACTCCCGCGGACAGCAGTACAACGGCAATCACTGCCAGCCAAAGCCCCGACCCCAACACATCTTCCCGCGTCACCTTCGCGACCAGCATCAAGACAGTCTTTACCAACAGCGTCCTTGCCCTGCTGTTCTGCATTATTTTCCTTTCAAACTTTGGCTACGGTGCCTTCGACCCGCTGGAGTCGTTCTTCTACCGCGGTGTCCTGCACGTCGGTGTCGAATGGATGGGCTGGCTCTCGTCGGCCAGCGGTGTGGGCGCGGTGCTGGGCGCCGTGGCCGCGCTCCGCTTGCCGCCGCACTTGGTCAACCTAAAAACGCTGCTCGTGGCACTTATGTCCGTGGGCCTGGGAAGCCTGCTCTATGTGGGGACGCCGTACGTGGGTGTGGCCCTTGTCGGTCAGGTCGCCCTGGGCATAGCTTGGGGTGTCGTCAACCCGTTCCACAACACCATCGTGCAAACGACGGCGCCGCTCGAGCAGCTTGGTCGCGTCAATTCGGTCATGGGCTTTGGCAATATGTTCGCTGGCGTGGCCCCGCTGGCGATTGCTCCGTGGCTGGCGGCGACGTTTGGCGTGCAGCAGACGCTCATCGGAGCAGGCATGGTCGTGACGGCAGTCCCCGCGGCGTTGCTGCTGTTTGGGCGCCGGCATTTTGATCGTGCCGCAAGGCAGTAAAGACCATCACAACATTCGATGAAAATCGCGATTTTGCCGAAAAACATCGAATGTTGTGATGGTTTGGCCCACAAACGCCACTTCCCCCACAAAGGGGGCCAGGCACCTTTGTGGTGGTTTTTGCTTTGACGGGCCGCGCCTGTGCCTTGGTATACCATGTACGCCGTTTGCGAATACACCCCACACCGCCGCACAACTCAGAAAGGCCCCCATGGACGCCACCTTCAGCCACATCAAAGCCGTGTTCTGCGATATCGACGGTACGCTGCTCACGAGCCGGCACACGGTGTCCCCGCGCACCGTGGCGGCGATCCGCGCCCTGCGCGAGTGCGGCGTGCTCTTTGGCCTGTGCACCGGGCGCGACGCCCACGCGACCGAGGCCATGTACGAGCTCTGGGGCATCGAAGGCTTGGTGGACGTGCTCGTGGGCTGCGGTGGTGCCGAGGTCATCGACCGCGCGCACGACATCAACGAGCTGAGCTATCCGCTGTCGGGCGAGACCATCGCGCGCATCTGCAAGCACATGGCGGACCTTCCGGCAACGCCCGTCTGCCCCCGAGACGGCGTGTTCTACGTGCCCGAGAGCAACGCGTGCGTCGAGCACCTGTCGCGCGTCGACGGCGTGCCCTACCAGGTGGTCGATTTTGCCGAGTTTTTGCGCGAGCCACAGCCCAAGGTGATGTTTACCATGGCGCCTGAGGTAATGCCGCGGGTGATTGAGCGGGCGTCGACGTTTGCCGATAACACCGTTAAGGCGGCGGCTCTGCAGACCACGCAGCGGCTCTACGAGTTCATGGATCCGCGCGTGTCCAAGACGCGCGGCCTGGTGCGCGTGGCAGAGCTCAACGGCATGGAGCTCCAGAACATCTGCGTGTTTGGCGATGCCGATAACGACACCTGCATGGTGGCTGACGCCGGCGTGGGTGTGGCCATGGCAAATGGCAGCGATGCCACTCGCTCCGCCGCCGATTTTGTAACCGCGAGCAACGACGAAGACGGCATCGCGATCTTTATCCAGGAGCACCTGCTGTAGCACCGGGGAAGAACCACCACAATAGGTGGCAGGCATCTTTGTGGTGGCCTCAGGCGATTTGGGCGAATTGCTACCTAGAATCTGCACGAAAATTCAAATATAGTTGTCTGAACATCATGCTTCTAACCATCGGTGGGTTAAAGATATTCTCATCAGTTTGGTAGGATATTCCTTCCGGTTAATGACCTACCGCTCACGGTCGATTTTCGACCGTTCACAGGATGTTTGCTCTTGAGCAAAAGGTTGTGCAAATAAATAAAATGCTATTAAAAAACTGATAACTAACTTAATTACCGGTAGAAACAAAAAATAGATAGCGAATAAACGAAGGTAAATCTGAGTAAATGTCAAGAGAATTAAGAACTTGCACAAAAATGTCGGTTTTGCTGCTCAGATGTTTAAACAATCGTTATAATTGCATCACTTAGCGAGCGCAATTACAGATTGCGCAGATACGTTTGATAGGGAAAGAGCAAGATCGCGGTCTCTTGGGGAGGAGACATCGATGAAAGCGAATTCAGACAAATCTAAGCAGAGTAAAAAAGCGACGCGCCGTGTACTGGCAGGCGTTTTGTGCGGAGCCTCCGTTTTGAGCCTGGTACTGTCGCTCGTCATGCCCCCGATCTCGCAGGCCATTGCCAACGATGCCCAGGCAGCTCCTACCGAGGAAACTGTGATGGGGGGGGGTTCTTCAAGTGAGTCTACTGATGTAGAAAACACTACTAACGGGGATGCCGAAAACCAGAATAGTGATGATGCCGAGGATGACGCGAGCGAGGATACCGTCGACGCAGACTCGGCTGCTGATGGTGCGGAAGCCAAGGGTGCGGATGACGGTGCTAACGGCGAGGGCGCAATCTCACTTGCTGCAGAGAATGAACCGACTCATGAAATTAGCAGCGGGACAGATCTGAAGTCAAAGCTCCTTAACAAGGATCTACGCGATGGAAACGGTGCTGCTACTTTTAAGCTAACTGCCGATATTGAGTGCGACGATGAGATTCGGCTTGAAGGGGCAAACACCAAGATCACCTTGGACTTAAATGGCTTCAAGATTAAGCACGATAGTAGTGCCAGTCCGTTGTTCGATGTTGCAGATTATGCGACGCTTACGGTCATGGATTCCGGGAAAGTACCGGAGAAAGTTGCCGACGGCCAGCAGCTGCAAGATAAGGACGAGCACCTGACACCTGAAAATTATGGCAAGACGGCAATAATGTCTTATGACGGTAATGAAGTTCCGGAAGATCTTACCTATTACGTAACCGAATCGGCTGCAAGTGGTGTAGGTACCACTGAGAAGATCAAAGAGTACAAGGCGACTATTAAGGGTGCAATTGTTGGAGTCACCAAGAACTCCAAGATGAGGCTCATTAACGTTTACCAACATGGCACGTTTAACCTCGAAAGTGGCGCTATTACGCAGAAAAAGGACTGCAACGTCGGCAACCTCATCTATGCCGAGAACGGCTCTGCCGTCAATATGAGCGGCGGATACGTTTGCGGCGCTTCCGGCTCGGGTGACGGCGCGGGCATTATGGTATCCAACGAGAAAGGCGACGTCTCGACCCTTAAACTGACTGGCGGCGTCATTGCCGGCAACAGCGCTAATAGGGGCGGTGGTGTGTATGCCCGTTATTCCGAGGTTGCCATAACTAATGGCATAATCTCCGGTAATAGCACACTCGGCGCGGGACTCGGTGGCGGCATTATGGCCGAGGGCGGCATCGTGACCGTTTCTGATGGCTATATCACGAATAATAGAATGGCTAAGTTCTGCGGCCACGATGGCTGGGGTGACCATGGCGGTGCTGGGCTTGCTGCCAATAACGGCGCCCATGTCACCATTTCCGGCGGCCAGATTACTGGCAACTATTCCGAGGAAGCCGGTGGCGGCGTTTACGTTACCGATGTGGATCGAAATGAGGAGTCTTCTCGTTCTGGAATGGCGTGGCTGAATATCACGGGAGGAATTATTGCCTCTAATGTGAGCAACCGATCCGAGGGTGCCGGCATTCGTGTGGGCCAGATGGTTGACGCGATGATTAACGGAACTACGAGCAGCAAGGTCTACATTACGAATAACCATTGCATGTCTCGCTTTGACTGGGGCGGCGGCGGCATCTTTGTCCAGGGAAACTCGAATGCGGGTAAGGAATATACTGCTGGTAGATTATTTGTATACAACTCGTACATTAGCAGCAATACCGCCGGTGGCTATGGTGGTGGCGTTGCAGTCTGCCCGACGGGCAAGACGCTGGTGACGAACACTGACGGCACTGCAATCTTTGGCAATATATCTGCTGGCGTTGAGCACAATGCTGCTGGCGATGAGCACAATGCCAACGGTTACGATCCGGCAACTAACAGTGGTAATGAAGGCAAGCCCCATCTTTCAAGTGGCGGTAGCGAAAAGAATCAAGATCAAGATGCATACAACTCGGAGAAGTTCCGCGAGAACGGCCATGCCGATTTCTTCCTTGCGGCAAAGGATGGCCATAAGGAACCGCTTGCGGCAATAATCGGCAAGATGCTCGGCGGCGGAGACGCCAAGTATTCGGGAAGCAAAGAGCTCAAAGAAGCTATAAAAATTCCTGCCGATGGCGGCGTGCAGATTTATCGGAGTATCGGATTGACTTCGGATGTTCATGTTGGCGACGCTGAAGCAAATAATGCACAGGCGGCTGCTACAACCTTCATCACGGGCAACTATTCCTGGGACCATGGCGGCGGCATCATGTCGAACGGCGACCTGTACCTAGGCGTGCCTGCGGATACGTACGTCTACCCAAGCCTTAAGCTAAAGGCGTCAAAGGCGCTGAAAAATAAGCAAACCGAAAAAGAAGAAATGCTCACAAAAGATCAGTTTTCTTTCGCGGTTTATCGCAAGGATTCGGATACTGCGACGGCGCCTTCTTGGAAAAATGACTCTTTCAGCGATGGTGACTGCACCTTAGTCGGGTCTGCCAAGAATGACGCTGAAGGTAACATCACGTTTGACCTTGGTGAACAGTTCGTAGATAAGACTGTTGTGGCTAACAAGATTACATACTACTTGGTCGAACAGACCGGTGGAGACTCTGACATTGAGTACGACCACACTGTGTACGAGATCGAGGTGCAGCTCACGGACAACGAAACTTTGCTCATGAATGTGCCGAAGAAGGATGATTCAAGTCAGAACGTTCCGCTTTACGTCCATAACTATACGATTACAAGCGTGAGTGCGACCAGGCGCTCCGGAGGTTCAACAAAAGCGCTGGGCATTATGGAAAGAGACGGCGAAGGCTATTATTCGATTATCGACTCCAACGCGGAAAAGACCTTCACCAACAAGTACACTCCGTACACCTCCAGCGGCTCCTGGACTCCTAAGGCGACTAAGGTCGTTAAGGGTGGCGAGATGAAGGAGTTTACGCTCGAGTTTGCGAATAACCCGGACTTCAACAACGCTCAGACGGTTAAGACTTGGGTCGATGGCGACAAGTCCCAGACGCTTTCGTTCTTAAATGCGTCTGGTGAGGGGATTAAGTACTCGCTCTCTGATATCACGAAGAATCCCTTCACTGCCGGTGATCCTACGGGCCGTGGCGCTTCCAAGACCTTTACGTACTACGTGTGCGAGAAGAATGAAAGTTCGATTTTCTCGCATTACAAGTTCGATCAGTCGGTCTATAAGCTTGACGTAACGATGACGGATCAGAAAGATGGCACGATCGCTGCCACGAATGTGACCTACACCCAGACCAAGGACGCTGACGGCAACCCCATCGACGAAGCCGTTCAAACTCCGGTGAAATACAACGACGGATCCGATACTTCTAAGCCGACCTCCATCCCCACCTTCATCAACACCTACTCCACCTCTTTGCCCCTTTCTGGTATGTCGGGCGTCACTCTGACGTACCTTGCCGGCGCGGCGATGCTTTGCGTCGCTGCGGCCTGGATGCACGTTCGTCGCAAGGCGAGCGCGAAGGGAGGTGAGCGTCGTGAATAAGAAAGTTTGCTCCTTCCCGATCTTGTTTGCGCTGCTTGCCCTCCTGATCGGCATCTGCGCGGTTGTGTTCCCCGCATCCGCGCAGGCCGCGCCGAGTACGACCGGATCCATCACGGTGGGCGGTACCGTGGCGCGCAGCTACAACGCCTACCAGATCTTTAGCGCCAACGTCATCGATGACGACAACGATGCCAAAATCGCCACCGACCTTGTCTGGGCAAGCGACGCCGTGCGCGACGCCGTGCTGCCTGTGCTGCATAGCGCTGGTATGCCCAATTCCCAGACCACCGCGCAGGAAGCTGCCGAGCGGCTCAACACCGATTCCCACCTTACGAGCGCGCTGAGCGCACAGCTCGCTCGTTCCCTCCGGAGCTCTGGCGCCGTGTCCGTGGCCCTCAACGCGGGCACGGCGGCCGAGCTGCCCTGTGGCTACTGGCTCATCGTCGCCGACGACGACGCCATCTCCCAGAACGAGGCCGGCACCGCGCCGGTCATGGTTCTGGTCGGCGGCAGCGCCGTCACCGTCAAGCCCAAGGCCGCCACTCCCAAGGTGGCCAAGCATGTGCTGGAGGACAGCACCGCCGCCTGGGGCAAGGCCGCCGACGCCACGGTCGGCGACGACCTGTACTGGCGCCTCTCGGCCACGATTCCCGCGGGTCTTGCCGCCTACGACACCTACGCGGTGCAGTTCGTCGACACCATGAGCGCGGGGCTCGACCCCTCCAAGGTGGCCGCGAGCATGCGCGTATACGTGGCGGCGGGCGCGGACGGCGGCTTCGACGCCGTCTCGACCGGTAAGGACGGCCGCGTCGGCACCGAGCCCGCGAAGGGCTGGACCGACATCACGGCCCAGTGCGCCACCAAGGTAGCGGCCGACGGCAAGACCTTCACCGTGCGCACCGGCGACCTGGTCGCCGCGCTCGGCGGGGCCGACGCCTTTACCGCGGGCGCCCGCGTGATCGCCGTGTACAACGCGCCGCTCAACAGCGCGTGCAACCACGGCATCGCGAAGGGCAACCCCAACGAGGTTTACCTGCGCTACCCGCGCTCTCCTCTTGCCGACCAGTCCGGCGACGCCGGCTTCACTCGCACGCCGAGCGACGACGCGTGCGCCTACACCTGGGATCTCGCACTCACCAAGCGCGGCAGCGACGGCGACAAGCCACTGCCCGGGGCGGTCCTGAGCATCGCCGACGACCGCGGTCGCACGCTTGCGGCCGACGGCACGTGGGATGCGCAAGGCAAGGCCACCGTCACCACGGGCGAGGACGGCCGCGTGACCGTCTCGGGCGTGGACTCGGGCAAGCTGGAGGTCCGCGAGCTCAAGGCGCCCAAGGGCTACACCGCCTTTGAGGGCACGCGCTCCGTGACGGTCAAGGCCGAGGGCCTGGACGTCGACCAGGTGGCCGCCGCCAAGCCTAAGGTGACCGTATCGGCCGAAAGCCCTCTGCGAGTTGATGCCGCCGATGCCGGGAAGGGTTTAGTCGAGTTGTCGGTGCTTAACACCCCAAGTAACGAAGTGAGTCGAGGCTTTATGCCCTCGACGGGAGATAGAACGTTGGTGTTGGTAACGGCTTTGGCCGTCATCGGAGTAGTGGCTATTGTCGTCGCGCTCGTCATCAAGCGGGGAGGAGGTCGCCATGATAAATAATTGTCCCCCCCCCCTGCTCAATGGCGTACTGCCTCCGTAGCGAGTGGCGCGCAGGGAAATACGCCTGCTGGCTTTTGATGATGACGTGAATTAAAGCAACCTCCAAGAAAGAGGTCCCAACATGAAAACATCCAAGAACATCGCACGCCTGGCAGTAACCGCCGGCCTCACCGCAGCGCTGAGCTTCGGCGGCGTCATGGCCCCGGTCACGATGGCGTTTGCTGCGGAGGGCGGCAATAGCATCATAATCAGCCAGGTCGAGGGTAACGAGAGCACCAAGTTCAAGGCATACCAGATCTTTAAGGCTACGGTGACCGACGCTGAAAACGGCGGCAAGACCGCTCAGAACATCACGTGGGCAAGCGATACGGTTGGCGAGAAGGTGATTGATGCCATTACGAAAGACTGGAAGGGTTATGACAGCTTGGAGGCTAAGGACCAGCTGTCTGACAGTCCTACGGCCCAGGAAGTAGCCGACTTCCTCATGGCACATGCGGGTTCCACTACTGCAGGATCAACATCGACTGATGGAACGCGAATCGCTACCAACAATGTTCTCTACGCAGTTGCGAATGCCGTTAAGAGTGAGAATCCTGCCTCGACTAACATCGCTACTGGTGTTTCTTGGACTCCTGATCCGGCGAATGGCAACGGCTACTACCTGTTTGTGACCAACGGGGATAGCCTGGGTGCTACCAAAAAGAACACCGGCACGTCCCCGATCTTTGCGGTCGTGGGTGGTAGCGTTGTGACCGTTTATGAGAAGACCAGCGTCCCCACGGTTGAGAAAAAGATTCTTGATGATTCTAAGGTGACGGGCGGTGCCATTACTGGGGTGGCAGAGGCCAATTGGAAGGACGCTGCCGACTCCCAGATTGGTCAAAAAGTGAACTATAAGCTAACCGGTACGATTGCAGATAACTACGCCAGCTATGACTCTTATTCCTATAAGTTTAAGGATACGCTGGAGAAGGGTCTTGACTTCGTCGATGACTCGCTTAGCGTTTATGCACTGAACGGTGATGCATATACCGAGATTGCTCCGGCTAGCTACGCTGTGACTAAACCCACTGATTCCAGTCGTGACCTGGTAGTCGATTTTAGTAAGGGCGAAAAGGGTCTGAAGTCGGCCACCGCGAAAAATGTCGGACCGCTTACGATCGATGCCAACACCAAGATTGTTGTCTTCTACGAGGCAAAGCTCAACGCAAAGGCGGTTATTGCAGGGGACAACAACAAGCTGGAGGGCAACCCCAATACTGTTACGCTCGAGTATTCTAACAACCCCATGGTCGCAGGCACTGGCACCTCGGCGCCCGACACCGTCAAGGACTACACCTACGGCCTCAAGATCAACAAGGTCGACCTGGGTACCGAGAAGGCATTGAAAGATGCTAAGTTCACCATTACAACTAACGGTGACGAGAAAAGCACAGAAGTTAAATATGTCACGAAAGACGGTGCTCTGAGCGACGACATGGTCGAACTTTCGACGGGCGCCGATGGTGTCATTAAGCTTACCGGTCTCGATGCTGGCGTCTATACGGTCACGGAAACTTCTGCTCCCGATGGTTACACTAAGGTCGAACCCTTCACCTTCGAGATCAAGCCGACCATGAGCGCCAATGATCCGGACACTGGTCTTACTGCGCTCTCTGGCACGCTTGATAGCAAGAACCAGAGTGACAAGGTCATCGCTGGCCTTACCGATAAGAATGCCGGTGATAACAAGCTAACGGCGCAGGACGGCTCGGAGAAGGTCACCGATGGCTACTTCAATATCACCGTTGGCGATACCAAACAGGTTGGCCTCCCGCTCACCGGTCTCAACGGCGTGACGTTCACTTGGATCGCTGGTGGCGCGGTGCTGTGCATCGGCGTGGCGCACCTTATCCGCAGCCGTAAGCAGGCTGAGGAGTCCGAGCAGGAGTAACGCTCGCTCACCCATCCCTTTGGCAGGTGGGATGTGATGGCCATGAGACTTGCGGACACTTTTCTCGTCCATCCACGTTCTTGCTTTGCCATTCTCTTTTCGGGGCAGACTCCGCACTGGAGTCTGCCCTGTTTTTTGGGACAACGCAGCCAGCCTCCACCGTCCGATGCGGGCTCGTTCGTCATCGCGTTTCTTGACTCGTATGAGGTTCGGTTTAAGGTCCGTAGGCGCACGCGCGGTGCGGACGGTAGAAGGCATTTGCGCCGCAACAAGCGCAAATAAGAATGCCCGGGGGTCGGATCCCGGGCATTTAACAAAAGCTGAAAACTAGGCCGCCCGCGCTCCTAAGTACTTACGCGGGGTGCGTCGTTTTCTGTTGACATTGTATCCCGAATCGCTTCGCCGATTCGGGACATTTTGAAAACGCAAATGCTGGCTTATGCACGAACGGTATCTCATTAATTCCGAAAATTATGTATAATTCCAATACAAACTGGAATCGAACGAAAACAATGGAAATGAACGAAGCGCTAATCTACTTACAAGAAGCACTAGGCCTTTCCGCCAAGACCAAAACTTGGCCTGGATCCGCACACTTGCCGCTGCATCTGCGGACGATTGAGGTCCGCGCTGTTGACGCAAACGGTTTTTCGTTTTTGCTTGCAAGTTTGCCTACTGGCGTCGGGCTTCCCGAGGCTAAGAGAGTCTATAGTCAGCTAGCCTTGCGCGCGGAGACTCCTGTTGTCGTTTCGTTTCCTGATGCCGATGCACGTCAGCGCAAAGCATTGATCGCACAAGGGATTCCCTTTGTCTGCCCAGGCAGACAGGCTTTTCTTCCATTTATGGGCACAGCCTGCACGGAGAGGGGCGGTGCCCGGCCTCGCAATCACGCGTCCAAGATGTCACCCAACGCACAGGCTGCCGCAATCTGGGGAGCAGCCCAGGAGCCATATCGTCCCTATGACCTTTGTCGTGCGCTTGGGATCTCGGCAAGCCGTGCGAGTGAGGCCATAACCGAGCTTGTCGACAGGGGACTCGCGAGGCGCGAGCGTTGCGAGCGACGTGTCGTCGTGCTCCCTGTTGCCGTTGATCTTCTGCTTAGCGAACACATGGCAGAGCTCTCCTCGCCTGTCTCGAAGGTCTTTTTTGCAAGGAAGACGCCGCAGATCGACTATCTTGTTGACGCCGGGGAGACGGCGCTCGCTGCGCGTTCGATGCTCGCTGCGCCGGGCATGGAACAAAAGGCCGTCTTAAGGAGTGCATGGCGTCAACTGAGCGACCTCGAAGTCGCAGACGGGGAGTTGCCGGATAACGACACGGCGATGATCCAAGTGTGGCGCTATGCGCCCGTGTTTGCCGACTCCTCCCGCGTCGATGACATTTCGCTTGCGCTATCTTTGGCGGCAATCGACGATGAGCGAATTCAGCTCGAAGTCGATCGCATGTTTGGAAAGGAATATCCATGGCAAGAAGCGCTGTAGAAGGTCTCCAAGAATTTCAGCAGCATATGCAAGAAGCTGCAGGATCGTATGCCCTTATCGGCGGCACGGCATGCGACATTTTGCTCGCGGAGGCGGGACTTCCGTTTAGGATGACTCACGATTTTGATGTGGTAATTGTCGCCGATGACCGGTTGCCTCAGACGGCAGAAGCTATATGGACTTTGGTGCGTGATGGCGGTTACCGCTGCGGCTGGGGCGAAGGCAAAGGCTCATGTTTTTATCGGTTTACAGAGCCTAAGAGGCCGGGTTACCCCCATATGATCGAGCTCTTTGCGAAGTGCCCCGACTTTCTAAAGGGTCGTGAGGGGATTGATGTGGCACCAATTCACGTTGATGAAAACATAAGCAGTCTTTCGGCAATTTTGTTGGACGATGCTTACTACAGCTTGTTCCTTCGGGGAATTCGGACCGTAGGCGGCGTTTCGGTCCTGGGTACGGAATACATTGTCCCGTTCAAAGCGAAGGCGTATCTCGACCTAAAAGCTAGAAGGGAAGCGGGGGAGAACGTTGATTCGAAGAAGGTAAAAAAGCATAAACGCGATGCGCTGAGGCTTGCTCAGCTGCTTGGCGAGTCGGAAGGTGTCGACCTGTGCGGAGAACTGAAGGACGATATGCTTGCGTTTGTTAAAGATTGTGAGGTGGGCGACGTCAATCTGAAACAGATCGGGGTTGTGGGCGCAACGATGGTGCAGTTGCTCGAGACGATGAAAGCAACATATGGCTTGATTGGTTGAGTGGGGTTACGTGGCCCGGACGGTGCAGTCTAACTGCGTTACCCGGCGCGGAAGCTCGCAATTCGGCTATTATTTGTTTAGACAACTTGAGCTATAGAGGAGTGACCGGCGATGGTGCAGGGCGCCAAACATATGAAGAGCAATAACGTCGCGGCCAACGGCGGCTCAAGCCCTCAGCCCAAACCTCAACCAAAGCCCAAGCGTCGCCGCAAGCGGCTGCCGCGCTGGGCCGACCGGCTCATCACCATCGTCATCATCCTTATTGGCGTGGGCCTTATGACCTGGCCGTGGATCTTGGACCGGCTCGAGGCCTCGGGCGTGTTCAACCAGATCAGCACCGTGTCCAGCACCGTGGACGCGCTGTCTGCCGAGGAGCGCGAGCGCATCCTGCTCCAGGCACGCTCCTTTAACGAGCAGCTGGCGGGCGAGGCCACCGAGCTCCCCGCCGACCAGATCGAGCCCTATGCTCAGCAGCTCATCTTTGACCGCGACCCCATGATGAGCTGGGTCGAGATCCCCTCCATCGACGTGAGTATGCCCATCTACCACGGCACGAGCGAAGAAGTCCTTATGGCGGGCGTCGGCCACCTGGAGGGCACGAGCCTGCCGGTGGGCGGCACCTCGACGCATTGCGTGCTCACCGCGCACTCGGGCATGCGCAACCTGAGCATGTTCGACTACATCCATTCGCTGGAGCCCGGCGACCTGGTGCTGATGCACACTATGAACAAGACGCTCGCCTACAAGATGGTGGACTCCGAGGTCGTGTTGCCCGAGGAGATGGAGTCGCTGGCTATCGAGTCCGGCGCCGACAAGGTGACGCTCGTCACCTGCACGCCCTACGGCGTGAACGACCACCGTCTGCTGGTGCATTGCGTGCGCACTAAGTACAACAAGAAGGACGTCGACAAGCAAAAGTCGCTGGCCGGCCGCCACTGGGGCAAGCGCGAGTTCGCCGTGCTCATTGTGGTCGTGGCCATTGTGCTGTTGCTGCTGGACATCGTGATTCACGCGGTCCGCAAGCGCCGCAAGGCCAAGGCCTCGGCATAAGACATTGTTCAGAACCACCACAATGGGGACAGGCACCTTTGCGGTGGTCGGGGCTTCCAAACCATCACAACATTCGATGAAAATCGCGATTTTGACGAAAAGCGTCGAATGTTGTGATGGTTATCGTTGTGGGCGGGACGGTTTCCATTGTGGGAGGGACAGTTTTCGCTACGGACGGTGCGGTTTCGCTGCGGAACCGTTGGCCCGCCGCCTGCCAGCCCGCCGCCCTCGTTACGTTTTCGCTGCATTTGGGTAAAGCGCCTGCTCCAAGCCGGCGCTGCCCTGTATACTAGAGCGGTTTATCTGTTATGCGGAAGGGAGCGCCTATGGCACTCAGCGAGAAAGACGTGCGCGGCATTGCCGAGTACGCAAAGATCGCACTGACCGATGACGAGCTCACCCAGATGACGTCCTACATGAACGACGCCGTCCAGATGCTCGAGCCCGTCTTGCAATATGACTTACCCGACGTGGAGCCCACGTTCCATCCTATCGGAAGCCTGTCCAACGTGATGGGCGATGACCTGCGCGAGCCCGAGCGCGACCTGCCGCTCGACGTTGCGCTCGAAAACGCCGGCAGCGCGCGCGACCGCTACTTCCGCGTGCCGTCCATTTTGGGAGAGGGGGAGAGCGAGTAATGGCGCAGAGCTTCGATTCCCTTACCGCCGCCCAGATCGCCGCGGGCGTTGCCGCCGGCGACTTTACCGCTACCGAGGTGGCCCAGGCCTCCCTTGCTGCCATCGAGGCGCGCGAGGGCGGGGTCCAGGCATTCCTGCAGGTGGCGCCCGAGCTTGCGCTCGAGGCCGCCGCGCGCGTGGATGCCGACCGCGCCGCAGGCAAGC
>NZ_QRWO01000019.1:51434-54912 GCF_003459655.1 Collinsella sp. AF19-1LB | reverse complement strand
GGACACATGTATGTCAATCTTGGTCTAACAGAGCCAATGATTTTGACCAATAGCGGTCACCGAATAATGGCCACCCTGCCTGCCCGCCGCCACTACGCTGGCGGTGCCAACACGCCCGCATTAGGAGAATCATTGTGGTGAACGAGAGACACGATGACCTACAGGAAATTATTGACGCGGCGCTCCGGGAGATCGCCGCAGAAGAGAGCGACGGATTCGACCCGCAGCACTGAAAACACTCGGCGCTCTACGGGAGACGGAGGCCCATCCGCAACCGGGTCGATTAAGCTACTTTACGTAAAATACTTAGCGGTACCGATGGCTATTAATACGGCGCAATCGAATCAAAATCAATTGGAAGACCAAGTTCATAGTAGTTAAACGGCGATACATCAAGCTCGTCCAGAGCGCCATCTCCGCGACGGACCCAGGATTTTCCCTTTGCACATACAAAGGCAATCTCGACCAGCGGATGTCGATGCATTCCGTAGAAGCCGCCCATATCGATAGATACCGAATGAAGTCCCGGAGGAATCAAATCGAGTATTTTCCTGTATTGATATGGGGATTCCAAATCCTCACCCTTGCAGCACCCCGCTCCATGGGTGACGACAATTGTCGCAACCACCTCATATACGGGAAGATTGCTGTCGTTGCGAATTACGATACGCGCATCACCCGTAGCATCTCTTTCAAGCCATGCAGCAATCGAAGATGGCTGCGCTAGCTTCTCGGCCGTTTTCAGGCGCTCGTCTGTTTTCTTCAGATGCTTTGTGTCACGTAAGGCAACATAAACCGTCAGGCAAAGTGTAACAAATGCACAAATTACTTGAACAACAGCACAAAAAGCGACCATGAGCAATAACCTTCCCTCGGCACAGAATGAAACCAAGAATCAGCCCGCCGCTTACACACTGGCCGTTATTCGAAAAGCAAGCCATCAAGCCAAGTTGTTAGATATATCACAATCTTGATGCTAATAATTTAACCAGCTCATCTGATGGTCCGTTTTTTCTGATGCGGCTGTAATCTCTCACATCAGTTAAGACTAAACCGCCTGCAGACTCACAGAAAACAGCGTGTGAAGGCGCGGCATTGACGCTCGCCTTAATGCTAGATTTATTTTGGCGTAAAAGAAGCGGACGGCAAGAAGGCTGTTTCTTCTTTTTCCGATAGCTTCTCTTGGTGCATGCCATCATGAACCTCCTAAAGGCTAATCACGCAACAGCTTTTGCGCAAAGAGCGTGATTAACAATATCATGAAGCAATAGATAGAGATTTACATCAGCGATTCCGAGCTTATTTGGCCTGTTGGATGTTACATACAAGATCCCCATAATTGAATTGTTCGAACCATCTCGCGCAACAAGTCTAGAAATCATCATGCAACGATCATCGGACCCGAAATGCTCGGAATTAACATCGTTATCCAACTGCCCGCAGTCTCTGGCTTTTTCGACATTGGGACAAAGCATGACGATATGATTAGACAGCTCTTTTTTATGCAACATAAGCACGATCTTGCTACCCATTGAAAGTGGTCGAGAATGTTGAAATCTCGTCGCATTCAATGCCCCTTCCCTAGCCACCGTTGCATAGCCAACTTCATGATCAGATTTCCCGGGACACACAAGCCTAATAGCGCAGCCTATTCCGGCATGAGGACGAAAGATAGAAAAACAGGAAGCGACGCCCTTGCAGCAGACAGTTGCCAATTCGCTTAAATTAACATCTGAATTTAATGTCTCATTCTCTACTTGATAGTTAAAGCTTTGAAGCTCATCGAGCAGGCGCACGTTCCGAAAACCCCGCCTGAGCGAATGCGCGGCAACCCATCCTACCACCAAACAAACTATGAAGAGAAAGGATGGAATGGACGCCATGTTCACATGAGATGTAAGCCAATCAATGGCCCAAGGAAATTTGCCATCCGTTAGTAGCTTCTCCACAAAAAGATTGGCGAACCAAGCAATTAGCCCACCAAAGCCAAATTTCATTAAGGTGTCCAATATCACTAGGGGGATGCCCCTGCTGAGCCCTACACTATAAAATCGAAAACAGGAATACTCACGCTTCCCTCGTTTACCGTAGTGCATCCAATCTTCAAAAGAATATCTATCAATCATGCCATCGCCTCCCGCCGCTACAATTTATATTAAAGCTTTGTGAGGTACTCCCCCAGCTCTTCCTCCCAGTCGGGCATGTGGAAGCCGCTGGTCTCGAGCCTGGACAGGTCGAGCGCGGAGTGGACCGGGCGCGGTGCGACGGGGCCGGCGGCGTTCGCGTAGTAGTCGGCGGTCGAAACCGGCACGACCTTCCCCCCGTTGCCGTTGGCGGCCTCGAAGACGGCGCGGGCGATGTCGGCCCAGCTCTTGACGGCGCCGGAGCCGGTGCAGTTATAGGTCCCGTAGGGGGCGTGCGTCCCCAGCACGTGGAAGATGGCCTCGGCCATGTCGCGCGTGAAGGTCAGGCGGCCCAGCTGGTCGTCGACGACCGTGACCTGCGCGAGCCCGTCCTCGGGGTCGGCGACGCGGTCGGACAGCCCCCTCATGGTCTTGACGAAGTTGTGCCCCTCGCCGATGACCCAGGAGCTGCGCATGACGTAGTGGCGGGGGCACCCGGCCACGGCGATGTCGCCGGCGGCCTTGGTCTGGCCATAGACGGACAGCGGGCTGAACGGCTCGTTCTCGGTATGGACCTCGGCCGTGCCGTCGAAGACGTAGTCGGAGGACACGTGGACCAGGGTGATGCCGTGCCCGGCGCAGGTGCGGGCGAGCAGGGCCGGCCCGGTCGCGTTGGCCTTCCAGGCGGTCACGCGGCCCTCGGGGGCCTCCGCCTTATCAACAGCCGTGTAGGCGCCGCAGTTGATCACGGTGCCGTAGAGCGACCAGTCGTACCGCGAATAGGCGTCCGGGTCGGACATGTCGAAGGTGTCGATGTCGCAGAAGTCGAAGTCCTTGGCGACCCCGCGCTCCTCGGCGAGGGCGCGCACGGCGTGCCCCAGCTGGCCGTTGCAGCCGGTGACGAGCGTTCGTTTCGGCGCCATGGGGACGACGTCCTTGAGCATCGGGTGGTTGAGGTCGGCCTCGGATACGGTGGCCTCGTCGAGAGGGATCGGCCACTCGATGGCGAGATCCGGGTCGGCGAGGTTCACGAACGTGTACGTCTTCTTGAGCTCCAGCGACCAGTGGGCGTCAACCAGGTAGGTGTAGGCGGTGCCGTCCTCCAGGGCCTGGAAGGAGTTGCCCACGCCGCGCGGGACGTAGATGGCCCTGCTCGGGTCCAGGGTGCAGGTGAACACCTTGCCGAAGGTCTCGCTGCCCTCGCGCAGGTCCACCCAGGCGCCGAAGACGCTGCCGCGGGCCACGGAGATGAACTTGTCCCAGGGCTCCGCGTGGATGCCGCGCGTGACGCCGCGGCTGTCGTTGTAGGAGACGTTGTTCTGGACGACGCGGAGGTCCGGGATGCCCAGGGCGCA
>NZ_QRWO01000019.1:0-51424 GCF_003459655.1 Collinsella sp. AF19-1LB | reverse complement strand
CCCAGGGCGCACATCTTGGCGCGCTGCCAGTTCTCCTTGAACCAGCCGCGCGAGTCGCCGTGGACGGCGAGGTCGACGACCTTGAGGCCCCCGATGCCGGTCTCGGCGACGGAGAGGTCCTTCTCGAATGCGATGTCTGCCATGTCTCTCTCCCCTCCTTACTGGCCCTGCGCGCGGTAGCGGGCCTCGGTGGCCTCCTTGGCCGGGCGCCACCAGGACTCGTTGGCGACGTACCAGTCGATGGTCCGCTTCAGGCCCCCGGCGAAGTCGGTGTGCGCCGGCCTCCAGCCCAGCTCGCGCTGCAGCTTGGTGGAGTCGATGGCGTAGCGGCGGTCGTGGCCGGGGCGGTCGGCGACCCAGTCGAAGTCCCCGGGGTCGCGCCCCATCGCCTCGAGGATCATGCGGAGCACGGTGATGTTGTCCCTCTCCCCATTGGCGCCGATGAGGTAGGTCTCCCCCATGCGGCCCTTGGTGAGGATGTCCCAGACGGCCGAGGAGGGGTCCTCGGTGTGGATCCAGTCGCGGACGTTCTCGCCCTTCCCGTAGAGCTTGGGGCGGACACCGTCGATGATGTTGGCGATCTGGCGCGGGATGAACTTCTCCACGTGCTGGTAGGGGCCGTAGTTGTTGGAGCAGTTGGAGATCGTGGTGCGAAGGCCGTAGGTGCGGGTCCAGGCGCGCACGAGCATGTCGGAGGACGCCTTGGTGCTCGAGTACGGGCTGCTCGGGTGATACGGCGTCTCCTCGGTGAACTTGGCGGGGTCGTCGAGCGCCAGGTCGCCGTAGACCTCGTCGGTGGAGACGTGGTGGTAGCGGACGCCGTATTTGCGGACGGCCTCCAGAAGGCGGAAGGTGCCCTCGACGTTCGTGCGCAGGAAGGGCTCGGGGTCGGCGATGGAGTTGTCGTTGTGGCTCTCGGCGGCGTAGTGCACGATGGCGTCGTGGCCCGGTACCAGCCTGTCCAGCAGCTCCGCGTCGCAGATGTCGCCCACGACGAGCTCCACGCGGTCGGAGGGCAGCCCGGCGATGTTCTCGGGGTTGCCGGCGTAGGTCAGCTTGTCCAGGACGGTGACGTGAACGTCGGGGTGGCTGTCCACCACGTAGTGCACGAAGTTGCTGCCGATGAAGCCGCAGCCGCCCGTGACGATGATGTTCTTGGGTTCGAAGATCTCGGACATGAGGGGTTCCTCCTAGTACTCGCGCGGGCTGTTGACGATCTCGCCGGCGGCGACCTTCTTCAGGTGCCGCCCGTAGACCGACTTGCCGTAGGCCTTCGCTGCCTCCTCGAGCTCGGCGGTCGTGATCCAGCCGTTCTCCCAGGCGATCTCCTCGGGGACCGAGACCGGCAGGTCCTGTGAGTGCTCCACGGCGCGAACGAACTCCGCGGCCTCGTGCAGGCTCTCCATGGTGCCGGTGTCCAGCCACGCGTAGCCGCGGCCGAGGGTGACCACGGACAGCGCCCCCTCCTCCAGGTACATCTGGTTGAGCGTGGTGATCTCCAGCTCTCCGCGGGCCGACGGCTCCACCTCGTGCGCCTTGGCGGCCACGTCGCCCGGGTAGAAGTACAGGCCGGTGACGGCGTAGGAGCTCTTGGGGCGCTCGGGCTTCTCCTCGATGGAGACGGCCCTCCCCTCGCGGTCGAACTCCACGACGCCGAAGCGCTCGGGGTCGTCCACGTGGTAGCCGAAGACCGTGGCCCTCCCCGACTCGGCGTTCTGGACGGCGCGCGTCAGGTGGCGCGACAGGCCGTTGCCGTTGAAGATGTTGTCGCCCAGCACCAGCGCGCACGGCTCGCCGGCGATGAACTCCTCGCCGATGGTGAAGGCCTGCGCCAGGCCGTCGGGGCTGGGCTGCTCGGCGTATGAGAGGTTCACGCCGTAGCGCGAGCCGTCCCCGAGCAGGCGCTCGAAGTTGGGCAGGTCCGTCGGCGTGGAGATGACCAGGATGTCCCGGATGCCCGCCAGCATGAGGGTGGACAGCGGGTAGTAGATCATGGGCTTGTCGTAGACCGGCAGCAGCTGCTTGGAGGTCACGAGTGTGAGCGGGTACAGGCGGGTACCGGACCCGCCAGCGAGGATGATACCTTTCATATTAAAATCCAATCCATTTTGATGTGACTATCGCTGCTTCTTCAGTTTGGTCAAACACGAAGCAACGCTTTTCAGCGCAGAATGATTGAGCAAGAGATAGCCAACGTAGACTAATGCATACAGAATCGCCGCAGTCCCACAAGATAAAAGCTCAGTGAACAAGACGAAAGCGACTGTAAGCAGGATCTCCTGAAACGGCCTCGTTGAACCCGGGGCGCTAAGCTGTTCGTTCAGATAGAGCTCGGACCACAACGACCTGCCAATAATGCAGATAACGGCGCCACACAGGACGGCGTCGAGCGAGTTAAGGACAAGAACACCGAATATCGAAAAAACAGCACTACAAATAACAGTGACGATATTCAACTTCAGGAGCAGCTGCTCTTTACGAAGAACCTTGAAGTAGGTCGTACAGCAAAGGCTCATCTTAGTGTTGAAGACGCATATCGGGAGTAAGAGCGCAAAGTATTTGAGGCTTACGGCATATTGAGGAAGCCATATCCCCAAAAACCAAACCATAGGGAAATAGAGTAAATAGATCGCAGGGAAAATAAGCTCGATAGAATTCCTTATGCCGATGTAAAAACGAACCCTCTCATCTTCAGAGCCTGTCCTAAGGGCAGGAAATAAAACCATACTCGCCTGTGAGACGAAGGTGATGAAGAAATTCACCAGAGAGAGGGAGAACGAAATTTTTGCAAAGGCGACGATACCCCAAAAATGATCGATAAGAAACCTAGATACCCCGAGGATCAGTGTGTCGGCGATGTTCGCAATCATCAGCTTCACGCCGACGAAGATACTGCGGATACCGTCCTTAAGCGAATTACCAAAAGACACTGATTTGGCGCGTAGGATATCCCTGCCCATCCAAGAGCAATATATGAGCGCAATAATTTTCGAAACGAGATACGCGTAGACATAGGGATGGTAGTCCGAAACCTTAAATCCAATTAAAACAAGGAGCGGTGCCAGAAACACCAGCCTGTCTAACATTGTAGAAAACGAAAAAAGCTTAGTTTCGTTCATGGCCTGAAAGACAAAGCCTAAATAACTTGTCAGGTTATAGACGACGGTGTAAAGCGCAAAAGACGCGATAACAAATACACGATTTGCGTCATCGACAAGAGGCAGCGAAACAAAAGTGATGCCGAGGCAAATCACTGCCTGGAAACAAGCACCGAAGATATACTGGGATTTGATTGAGCTCTTATCGATTTCATCACGAGAGAGACCCCCGTTAATCAGGTAGACACCATCATTCAGGCCAAGGTGAAAAAAGCCGGAATAGGTCGTATAAAACATGAACAGTTGCCAGTATCCATAATCAGCAACGCCAACGATTTTCGGCACGAGCAGCGACATGACGACACTGACCGATAGAGAAATAAACTGTGCAGCAAACGCAATCATAGTGTTGCGTGCAATAGACGAATAATTCATTCAACCTCGTTTGTTTAAACTAGCAACCTTGATTTATTCAGAAATCAAAATAGGGCCCGACTCGCACAAATCTGAATACCGAGCACTCGTTCTACCCAGAACGAGTCCACAGGAAACAAACAAGATGACCGTTGGCACCCACCAACCAAGCTCGCAATAAAACATGAGCTCCGCGCAGCATATACAGGAAACGGAAAATAGTACTTGATCGAGTTCGCAACCCGACCTGAACGAACCGATGCCAGCGGAAATTAGCAAAAATACAAAACTACAAATTCCAAGAAAACCATATTCATACAGCATTGCAAGGAAACCATTATCCACCGTTGAAAAACCGCTAATTTCAACCGTCGTGCCCAGCATAGTCATGCGACTACTGCCATAACCATTTCCAGTAAGCCAAAACAGCGGCCTGCTTAAAAAGCTATGAATAATATAGGCAATGGCTCCGGAACGCTGGCTATATGAAACATCAGTTTCAAGCTCACCAAATCGAGAAGCCACAAAGTTAAACAGTCCAAACTTGTAGAGAATGAAAACGAGTAGCAATACAGCTGGAACTAAAAGCGCAATTAAATTCCATTTAGAATACTCGGGGTTCTTTAGGCGAAAGATCAGGTAAACCGATGCTAAAGCAATGAGAATAATCCACGCGCTACGACTCTTTGTCAGAAGCAGAGCGACCAAAAGAACTACAGAGCATAAGAGACGTTTCATCCTGCACGTCTCCAATTTATAGTTAATTACCACAGCAATAACTATCATTTGGCCAAATACGATTGCATGACCGAAAAAACTACGCAGTCGATACATGGATGGATTATCAATCGTTACAGTTTGTAGAAAAGAAAAGGAACCATTTGTAACTAGTCGTTGACCTAAAGCAATTTCAAGGACAAAGCTAAATAGGCAAGCGAACACCATAACGTTGCGAAGCATAAGCAATGCAGACTCAACCCAGTCATCGTTCTTTGCTTTACCGTAAATATAACCAAGAAGAATGCAAAAGAAATACGAGCAGACCGTAAGGAGGGATTCATTAATACTTCGGGACGTAAACGCAATGGCAGAAAAGAAAACCATCGCGCCCATAACGACAATGGGAATGGCGTTATTTAAAAACACTTTGTAGAGACGCCCAGAAAGAACTTCTTTGAAAACAAGCAATCCTAGAACAGAAAAAAACAGTCCTTTAACGGGAGAAATGACACTTAAGATTGCGGCAAAAATCAAAATAGTGAATTCATTAGTAAATAGCTCAAGCATTCTAAACACCTACTTACTGTCACAGGGACTGATTAAGGCCTTAAAATCACCAAGCAGGGAACGATTTGACAGTTCATACTTACGATATTTTAGAATGGTGCCTAAATCACTTAGTTTTAGGCCGCCTACGAGCAAGTGCAGACGGGCATTTAAAACAGAACCGTAATGCTCTATATGCGCAGAAGATATACGATAATCGCTAGGATTACTACTGCAGTATTCTTCTAAAACCTCAGAAAATCTCAAGCACATCATTATCTCAGCAACACGAGATTTCTTGTCAATATGTCGCATCTCAGTTGCATTAGAGTCATGCCTGCGGAACCGAATCAAGGGCTGATTTAGAAGTCTGAGGGTCCCCTTCAGTAATGAGAAGCGCCATAACATACCATCATGCGCAAAATCATCCTGCCAATATGGCATGATTTCCCTTATAAAACTCGATTTAACGGCATAGGAACATCCGGGGCGCCGTACCGACATAAACTTGCTATCGAAAACCGGAGTCTCCAAATCGTCCAGAGGTTTGGAATCATCGACGGCACCATAGACTGTTACTTTTTTACCGCCGCTCTCATAAAACGGCTCGACGGCGCAGCTGAGAACCTCAATCGAGGGGTCCTTCTCGAGGATTGAGGACATCACAGCTATTTTATCGGGTTCCCAGATATCATCCTGGTCGCACGGAAAGACGATTCCATCGTCTATAGATGCAAGGTCGAGAAGCCGCTTAAAGCTCTTGCGCCAGCCGAAATTAGAGCGGTTCTTGTTGATGGTCCAATTATCGAGTCCGTGTTCCTCGATATATTTGACAATGAGATCGAACGACCCGTCTGTCGAGCAATCATCCGCGATTAGTACTCGGTCCGGAGACACGGTCTGAAGTCGCAAGCTGTCTAGCTGCTCAGTAAGATATCGTGTGCCGTTATAGACTGACATCACAACCGTAACCATTAAAACCTTCATCCAATTAATGCTCAGCTATTAGCTGATCGTAAATACTTATAAGACGTTCAACATATGCGGTCTTTTCAAGGCAGCTGAAGTCCGCCTTCTCAACCGCTTTCCTATAACGAGAACAAACATCAGGGTCAAGCATATTGACCATTGCGTCAGATAGCGACTCGGAACTGCCCGCGCTGAAAATTTCGCCGAGGCCTTTCGACCTCACAAAGGAGGCCGCATCGCCGACATCCGAAACGATACACGGCAGGCCGGCAGCAATCATTGCTTCATAGGCGACGAGCCCAAACGTCTCTCGACAAACCGAAGGTATAACGATCGCACGTGAGCGTCCCATAACGGAAAGCACTTCATCATGGGACAGCGCGCCCATGAATTTGATATCCGGATAGCTGTCCGACAGCCTCTTCAGTTCGGTACCGTCACCGATGACGATAGCGTCCACACCGGCCCTACTGGCGGCTTCGCAAAATAAATCGCAGCCCTTTTCAGGACTCAGGCGACCAACGAATAGGTAAGCCTCGCAATCTGCATCAAACCCATGCTGGAATTTGTCCGCATCGACGTAATTTAAACAGTCGAATCGCTCGGCATCCCAGGTTAGATAGGGCTCAATCAACCGACGACTGGAATCTGAAACGAAGGCGACGGCCGGGCGCAGCGCTCTCAAAACATAGCCCTGCACGGAAAAGCGAACGGATCGATACAGTTTTTGGATATATGAGCGCTTGTCACAGTTGTGCAGCAGGCACTTCGGAGAACCGGGGGCAATTCCGCAGTTGCAATGATTCACATAATCGTAGAGTCCACCGTTGGAACAAACGAGGAAGTACTCATGGGCTGTGATCAGGCACTTGAACTCCCGTCGCCCTATGGCCGTGAATATCGAGGGAGAAAGGGAGTGCGTCCAAGAGTGAACGTGGACGACCGTCGTCTTCGGATCGAGCTGCTTCAGTAGATCATCCAGCGCCGTTTCCGAGCGCCTGTTCCAGATACCCTGGACAGCGCCGGAGATGCCCCCGTTCAGGACGTCGTTCTGCCCGCAATTGACACAAACAACACCCGATTCGATTAAGGAGGGATCGGGGTCACCCAACGCCGAAAAGAAATAGCTGTTGACACCTATCCTCGCCAGAGCAGCTGCTGTTTCGATTGCGATTTTTGAAGCTCCGCCCCCGATATGGGGACGGTCGCAAATCGTTATCACTGTGGTGAAGTTACTCATGCACGGTCCTAGGTTTGATAGATCGGACAAACCGCTTTACACGCAGGCGCATCGACGGGGGGAGCAGCATTTTCAGACGGTCGAAAAGGGTCGCATTCGGCGCCAGGACGGAATCAAAGACTTGTAATCCTGTAGCCTCGAAATGCTCGATAACGGCATCGCGCCTCTCCTCAAGATCCGAGCGCTTATTAGGATCTTCATGCAGCAGCACATCATCCGGAGCAAGGCCGTTGTTAGAGTAGGCGACGCAATCGCTTATTTCATCGATCAATTTTGCCCCGCGCTCGGTCTTCACGATAACGGCCGAAACACCCTTCTCGGGATGTCCGCAGTCTTGGACAGACTCAGAACGCCAGGAATCACCGAGGATGATGTCGGCAGGACTGTCGCTCCCTCTGAAAGGACAGCCGTAGCAAGACGATCTGCTGATCAGGCCTTTGATGTAGGAACCATAAAAGGGATCGAATGCAGCGGGCCTCTTAATAATCCTGCCGTCGGATAACTCGATTTTTATGTTATGGCCCCATCCGAATTTCGATTTATCTCTAAAAGTCAGTGCGGTGACATCGGACTTCTCCCGAAGCTCGAGCCAGTCAACATAGGAACGAAACATGGAAGAGCTTGGTACACCGTGGCAAACAACGCTGACGGTTGTCAGCCCATCCATCGGTTTACCCAAATAGAGACGCAGCGCGGAAACCTGACAAGGAGTACCGCTGAAGAGGACTCGCTTGCCGGATTTGAGATCGCTGAGCACTTCGGGATACGATTCGCTAGCATCGCTCTGGACATATTTGGACTTTTGCAGGAGCGCGATTTCGGCAAGCTCGGATATACCGATATGCCTGACGTGATCGACGCCATCCCAGGCGGCGCCGTAAACGCGCCCGCCGTCCGATAGTATACGTTTCGCAAGAAGGGAGAAGACGCCGCCGGACGAACTTTGCGCGAGCTCGTCCGGGTCATCGCTCTGCAAGACAGAGGCGCGAATGGCCTCCGAGTCCGCGTCGACTTGGTTTTCCGCCGGACAGGTACGCAGGCAAAGACCGCAGGAGGTGCATCTCGCTGCGTCCACCACGGGATATTCGAAACCGTCGGGCGAGGTACGCATAGTAATAGCGGAAAAAGGGCATTTGGCCGCGCAAGCTCCGCAACCAAAGCAGGCCCGGTGAGAAACTGTGTCGATGTTCTTGCTCAAGCTAACTTCCCCCTATTGCTCAAGAGCATCCAAGAGCCATTTTTTCGAAAACGTGATGAGCGACTCCACGTCGGACAGTCGCTTCTCATAGCCCTCGATTTCCGTAGCGTTCATGTGACTGTCATAGCCATCTAGCAGACGATCCTCGGTATTCGAGAGCCTCGAGAGGCTCTCGACTCGAGAGTTTTGAGAGCGCTTGTCGGTCTCCTCAAATCTCTTGAAGCAGTAATAGTCTTTGCGGAAAATTTGAGAAAACAGCGTACCGTGCAGCGAATCGGTTAACACGAACCGCGCGCTCGCCAGATAAGCGAGCCATTCATCGGGACCAAGCCCGTAACGCGGATTGAGCTGCTCGTCGACAGCATTTTTACCTGAACCGACAAGCGTCACGACCTCGCAGCCGAGCTCTTTTGAAATCGAATCGACAGCTTTCCTGTAAAACGGCCTATTCCCAAGGAAATAGCAGACGATTTTCCCGGGCTCAGGACATTTACCGTTGATGAGCGGGGCCCAGTCCTCTTTCGACAGGAGCAGGACAGGGTCCACAACCTGTGAAGGGCGCTCGAGACCGAGGGATTCGACAAAATCCGCGCCCGCATCTTCACGAACAGACACAGAGCTGAACGTTTTAATCAGATCAGTAATGATCTTTTTCTTCCTCTGCGTGGTGCTCGTGACACCGAAGCTGGGTGCATACGCGATTCTCTTATCGCTGTCGCTTAGAAAAGAGAGATAGAAATTCCTATTCAAAAGATAAGGGGACCAGATTTGATCAGATCCGCAGACGTATGCATCGTATTTTCCCCGTAAATCGACCAGTCCGTCTGTATCGACAATCCGATCAGTGGTCTCGATGTTCTGGCTCAAAAAGCGATTGAATACGTCAGCCGTCGAGGATCCGAAGTCATCATGTTCCTTCTTGCGATTGAATAGCTCACGTGCTTTGCCAGCAAATAAATCGAAGGAGTTCCGGTTGATCGCCCAGTTCAGTAGCTTTTCTTTAACGCAGGGAAGATAGTCGGCGTCGACAACGTCATGCCCTTCTGCCTTCAAAAACTGCTGTAGGGCATAAGCCTGAAGCAACGTACCGAAATTTTGATTATGGAGCCACGTTAAAATACAAATATTCATTAATTCACCGTTTCAAATAACTTCAGGTAGTACTCTTCGAGCTTGGGCGCTGCCCTAAAGATGTCATAAGATTCAAGCCCCAGAGATGCTTGGGGATCGGAACGATTAACGACATCCGTGCGTGTGGTAAGGACAGCATTGGACCAGCCCTCAATGCCCGCACTCAACGGAACGAAGCTGCACCGACCGGATAGCGCGACCTCGTTGGGGACCCTCTCAGAGCAGATGCACGGGAGACCGGAGACCTGGGCCTCAATCGCGACCATTCCGAGGCCCTCGTACAGACTAGGGAGAACGAATAAATCAAGCGCCTGATAGACGTCCTGTACATTGGAAATCTGACCGAGAAAACGCACCGCAGACGCAATTCCCAGCGAGCGCGCCTTTTCCTCCGCCTGCGGTCTCAACTTTCCATCGCCGCAGATAACAAGGATGGAATCAGGATTCTGAGCATAAACCGCCTTGAAAACATCAAGCAAAAACAGCTGATTCTTCTGGGGGATGAACCTACCGATATTCCCCAATACCAGCGTATCGTCCTGCGCTCCAAGCCCAGCACGTTGCTCATCCCTAATCGATCGATTGAAAGAAAAACTGCTCAAATCGATAGCATTATTAAAGACAGTAAAATGGGATGAGCCGAACAGCCATTTACCTGCATACTCAGTACAGGCCGCCAAATCAGTTGGATACCTTGTCGAAAACAGTTTCAAAAAGCCTTTAAGGGCATTTTTTGCAAACTCGCCTTTGCCGCTCGTCGAGTGGCTGTGGGCGATACGCACGGGTACCCCTGCCTTCTTCGCGGCGCGAAGCGGAAAGACGGAAAGCGCGTTGATATGGCTGTGCACTATCTTCCAGCCCTCTTGCGTAAAGAGGCTTTGAAGCTCTCGCTGATATTCAATCGCATGCTGGTAGGGCGGAATCTCAAAGATTCGACCACCAAGCGATTCGATCTCTTCACGTGGCACGAGCGTCGAATCTGAATCGACAAGAAAATCGAACTGGACTTTACTTCGGTCAATATGGCGATAATAGTTCATGACAACGGCTTCGACGCCGCCGCCAACCATCTTGCCAACAACCTGAGCCACCCTAACCGGTTCAGTCATTTAGCAAGCACCTCCACCGGTAAAGACCTCAACGACCGTGAGGAGAACAATCTTCAGGTCCGTGATTAGGCCGCGCTTGGCGATGTACTCCAAATCACGGCGGACCATGCCGTCGAAGTCGGTGTCGTTGCGGTCTGTGACTTGCCACCATCCGGTGATGCCGGGCTTCACGGCCAGGCGCTGCAGGTCATACTCGGTGTACTGCTCCACCTCGCGCGGCAGCGGCGGGCGCGGGCCCACGACGGACATCTGGCCCAGGAATACGTTGAGGAACTGCGGGAACTCGTCGATGGAGTGCTTGCGGATGAACTTCCCGATCTTGGTGACGCGGGGGTCCTCCTTCATCTTGAACATCGCGCCGGCGATCTCGTTCTGCCCCTTGAGCTCGGCGAGGCGTTCGTCGGCGTCCCTGTACATGGAGCGGAACTTCCACATGCGGAAGGTGGACAGGCTGCCATCGGGGCGGGTCTGACCCACTCGGATCTGGCTGTAGAACGGGTTGCCCTCGCTCTCCAGGCGGATGGCCGCGGCAAGCACAAGGCTGGGTACGGCGATGACGGCCAGCACGCAGCCGCTGAACACGATGTCGAACGCGCGCTTGACGGCGCGGTAGGCCAGGCGCGAGTTGTCCCAGTCCATGATGGATTGCACAGCCTTATATCGACCGGTGCATTCACGCTGGTCCATGGCCTGAGCAATCAGCGCTGCCCCCGCGGGCGCATTGCTCTCTGTCACTTCTTTATTAGCAGCCACAATAAAACTTACGTCCCTGTCCCCAGGAACCCCCCCCCCATCCACGAATTCAAAAAACGAATGAATTGCCGGTGCAACGTCTCCCTTACGTTTTGATGGGAACGTCGAGCGGAAGCACTTCCCTAAAGCTGGAATCGCCTTCGCCTACGTCCACCAAGCACCAGCGTTTACGACGGTCGATCTTGTGCACACGGGCCTCTTGCCCCACCAAGGGCCCCTGTTCTATGTGCAGCACACCGTCTTCTATGCGCGCCACGCTGTTGCGCACCACGTCGTCGTCGTCGAGCACGCTGCGGTACCAGTCCTGTGCATCGTCCGGCATGGGCGCATAGGCCCGCTCCCTGCTGCCAGCAATGCGGCAGCCAAAACTCAACTGGGCCAAAGCCCTATCGAGCGCAGCGGCATCGTGCGTGGCGACGAAGAAGTATTCCTTGTACATGGGTTTGGTTTGGAGCGACCATGCGCCGTCCCGCTTAAACCAGAACTCCTTTTGCATCACAAAAGCGTTCTGCATCAGCTCGTGTGGGATAATACGGCGCACCTTTTCGCAGGTCTCGCGCTCTTTGCCGTTGGGGGTGTGGACCAGATACCAGCGGACGCGGCCGTGCTGGCTGTTGGTGGTGGCGCCGTTAAATGCGCCCGGCAGCTTCTCTTGGCGCCGTGCCGTCTGTTCCATGTTCTCGCCCCCTCTTTTGGATTTGCGATGCACGCAAATGCAAGGGCGTTTAGAACAGGCTTCTCGCTCGCAGCTATGCGCAGTCGCAAAAGTACAGGTTTTTGTATCTTTCGACGTTGCTCATTATACGAGCAAACTGCTCACGTTTTCCCAGATTACACAAATTGCAGCGCGAACGGACACATCTCCATACGCCTCTACAAAAACCTGTACCTTTTTGCACAACAAAAAAAGCCGCCCTAACCAGCGGCTTTTCTTCTATAGATAACAAAAAAGGCGACCGCCCGCGAGGACGATCGCCTTTGTTAATTCTTGTATGGTTTGTGCTAGGCGCGAGTCTTGATCTCCTCAGTCACCTTCGCAACGAACTCGTCAACGCTCATCGGGACGGTCTCGTTGGAGCGATCGCGGACGGAAATGTTGCCGGCCTCGACCTCCTTCTCGCCCAGGATAAGCATGTAGGGCACGCGGTCGATGCTGCGGGCCTCGCGGATCTTGTAGCCGATCTTCTCGTCGCGGTCGTCGCAGACCACGCGAATGCCGGCCTCCTCCAGCTTGGCGCACACCTCGTGGGCGTAGTCGCGGCTCTTCTCAGAGACGGGAAGCGCCTTGACCTGCACGGGAGCCAGCCAGGTGGGGAACTTGCCCGCAAAGTGCTCAATCAGAATACCGATGAAGCGCTCGATGGAGCCAAAGCACACGCGATGCAGCATGATGGGGCGCTTCTTGGTGCCGTCGGCGTCCACGTACTCCAGATCAAAGTTGAGCGGCATCTGGAAGTCGAGCTGGACGGTACCGCACTGCCAGGTGCGGCCGAGCGAGTCCTCCAGATGGAAGTCGATCTTGGGGCCGTAGAAGGCGCCGTCGCCCTCGTTGACCTCGTAGTCCATGCCCAGCTTCTCCAGAGCGGTGCGCAGGCCCTCCTCGGCGCGAGCCCAGTCCTCGTCAGAACCCATGGAGTCCTCGGGGCGGGTGGAAAGCTCAACGTGATACTTAAAGCCAAACTTTTGGTACACGGAGTCGATGAGGTTAACCACGCCCACGATCTCGTCGGTCAGCTGGTCGGGACGCACAAACAGGTGGGCGTCGTCCTGGTTAAAGCAGCGCACGCGGAACAGGCCGTGCAGGGCGCCACGCAGCTCGTGGCGGTGCACCAGGCCAATCTCGCCGGCGCGGATGGGCAGCTCGCGATAGGAGTGCGGCTTGGAGGCGTACACCAGCACGCCGCCCGGGCAGTTCATGGGCTTAATGCAGTACTCCTCGTCGTCGATGACGGTGGAGTACATGTTGTCCTTGTAGTGGTCCCAGTGGCCCGAGGTCTTCCACAGCTGCTTGTTCATGATGAGCGGCGTGGAGATCTCCACGTAGCCGGCCTTGTGGTGAATCTCGCGCCAGTAGTCCAGCAGCGTGTTCTTAAGGATCATGCCGTTGGGCAGGAAGAACGGGAAGCCGGGGGCCTCGTCGCGCATCATAAAGAGGTCCATCTCGCGGCCGATCTTGCGGTGGTCGCGCTTCTTGGCCTCCTCCAACATGTGCATGTGCTCGTCGAGCTCTTCCTTGGTGGCAAAGGCGACGCCGTTGATGCGGGTGAGCATCTTGTTGTCCTTGTCGCCCTTCCAGTAGGCGCCCGAGACGCCGGTGAGCTTAAAGGCCTTCAGCGCCTTGGTGTAGCAGATGTGGGGGCCGACGCACATGTCGATGTAGTCGCCCTGCTGGTAGAAGGTGATGCGGGCGTCGTCGTCCAGGTCGCCGATGTGCTCGACCTTATACTTCTCGCCGCGCTCCTCCATAAGGGCGATGGCCTCGGCGCGGGGCTTCTCGTACACGGAGAACTTGAGGTTCTCCTTGACGATCTTTTTCATCTCGGCCTCGATCGCGGGGAAGTCGTCCTCGCTGATCTTGACGCCCTCGGGCAGGTCGACGTCGTAGTAGAAGCCGTTGTCGGTCGCGGGGCCGTAGGCAAAGTCGGCCTGGGGGTACAAGCGCTTGATGGCCTGCGCCATGATGTGCGCGGCGGAGTGGCGGATGACGTGCGTGACCTCGTCCTGCGGGAGCTCGGCCACCGAACCGTCATTGTAGAGTGCCTTCATGGGTATGTTTTCTCCTCTCGGATGCCTGATGCAAGTGCGTGCGATGCGCTCGGCGTTTTTGACTTGCATCATTATAGGCAGGTTGCCTTGGTATACAAGCGCCCGCCGCACCTTAATGGCACGGCGGGCGATTTTCTACGCATGCTTCATCGCGTGGGGGCGGGGTGCGCGTGTTTGCGGCGTGCCCGTGGCTTACGGCCGGCCCGGCGATGGATGCGTTACTGGATGCGAGTTCGGCAGTAGGGGCAGACCTTCCAGTGCGCGTCGAGCGGACGATGGCAGCTGGGGCATACGTTGCGGACCTGGGTGTCGCACACCGGGCAGACGACGAAGTCCTTCTCGATGGGCGCGCCGCACTGCGGGCAGGTGCCGTACTGGGCAAGCTGGCGCTCGCGCAGGGCCATGTCCAGCTCCTGCTCCTCGCGGTCGGACGCGTAGGAGTGCGGGCGCAGGACCAGGTAGGCAATGAGGCCCACAAACGGGATGAGGGCGATGATGCCCCATGCCACGTAGGCGCTGGCGCCGCGGCGGCGAGCGTCGATGAACACATAGACGACCGACAGCACATACAGGGCGATGATAAAGCCAACGAAGGCATAGACGACGCCCATAAGCTGCGGCGACATGAGCTCGGAGATGTACTTGGACATTACGGGTACCTTTCGGAATATTAACAGTCCGGTCAAGTTTACCACGGGGTTTGTTTATATGGGACCACGGCTAGGGGCGGGGCTGGCGCGGACACAAACATCTCAATCTGTAACAGGTGGAGGCGAAATCCGGGTCTAGATGTTACAGATCGAGACACAGGGGTCCCTCCCCGACTTCAATCTCGATCTGTAACATCTTAGGCCCCAAAACCCCTCTTACTGTTACAGATCGAGACATTCAAAATCCGCCGGAAGGTTTGTCTTGATCTGTAACATCTAGAACCCAGATCGTCAGCTAACTGTTACAGGTCGAGACGAACGGTTGCCGTAGCTGTCGGCAGACGAGGCCAACATCCGTGCCGGGTCTCCCCTCGCCTGCCGCTGGCGGGTGTTGCGGGGCTGTTCGCCGCATTGCCGCTGCACTGGGGGGTCTGCAGGCCGTAGGATAGTCCTATTGACAGCCTGTCAACTTGTCTGGGAGGCACTGTGACAGAAACGTTTGATATCGCGGTTATGGGCGCGGGCATCACCGGGTGTGCCATTGCGCGGCAACTCGCGCGCTATGACCTGACCATTTGCGTGGTCGAGGCGGCCAACGACATCGCGCTGGGCGCCACGAAGGCCAACGGCGGCCTGGTACACGCCGGCTACGATCCGGCGCCGGGCACCGTAAAGGCGCAGGTCAACGCCCGCGGCTGCGAGCTATATGGCACGTGGGCCCAGGAGCTTGGATTTTTGTTCCGCCGCACCGGGTCGATGGTGCTGGGGTTTAACGACGAAGACCGCGCACACCTAGAGAAGCTGCGCCAGAATGGCCTGGCCAACGGCGTGCCCGAGTTGTCGATTATCGGCACCGAGCGCATCCACGAGCTGGAACCGCGTGCGAGCGCCAAGGCGACGTGCGCGCTGTGGTGCCCCTCGACTGGATTTGTCGATCCCTTTGAGGTCGCCATTGCCGCGCTGGAGAACGCCGTGGCCAACGGGGTGACGTTTATTCGGTCGGCTCCGGTGGAAGCAATTGAGGTTGCTGACGGCGAGACTACCGACGGGGCTGCGCGCTTTACGCTGGTGACGCCTGTCGGCGATGTGCGCTGCCGCTACCTAATCAACGCCGCGGGCAACGGTGCCGCGAACATCTCGCATATGGCCGGCGCCGAGGAGTTCCAGATGGTCTGGCGCCAGGGAAACATTGTGGTGCTGGACAAGGAGCCGCGCGCGCTCATGCCGCTCTACCCCGTGCCCACGCCGGTGTCCAAGGGCGTTATCGTCACGGGCACCGTGCACGGCAACACCGTGATCACCGCGACCGCTGCCGTGCGCGAGCCGGGCGACACGCAGACCTATGCGGGCGACGTCAGCGCGCTGCTGAGCGGCGCGCGCAAGCTGGTGCCCGACCTGGACACGCGCCGCGTGGTACGCGCGTTTGCCGGCGGGCGTCCGGTCATTCAGGGGACCAACGACTTCTTTATTGGTCAGTCTGCCGTGGTGCCAGGGCTGTTTCAGGCGGCGGGCATTCAGTCGCCAGGCGTGGCGAGCGCGCCGGCCATTGCCGAGCGCATGGAGCAAGTGATGCGCGAGGCGGGCGTTGCTTTGCGCGGACGGGCCGATTGGGATCCGATTCGACACGCGCCGGACGACTTCGACCGAGCGCCGCTTGCACGCAAGGAGGAGCTCATTGAGTCCGACCCTGCATGGGGGCAGATCGTCTGCCGCTGCGAGACAGTGCCCGAGGCCGAAATCGTGGCCGCGATTCGATGCCGCCCGGGTGCGGTTTCGGTCGAGGGCGTCAAGCGGCGCTGCCGTGCGGGCATGGGTCGGTGCCAGAGTGGCTTTTGCCAGAGCCGCGTAGTGGCGATCCTAGCGCGCGAGCTGGGCTGCGACCCCAGCGAGGTGCTGTTGGAGGACGCTGGCTCATGGCTCGTTGAGGGACCTTTGAAGGGGGTGCGCTAGGATGGCGACGTTTGATATGCGCGACGAACGCGCGGAGACCGGAACTGCAGCGTCAGTGTCGACGCAGGCCTTCGACGTGGTCGTCATCGGAGGCGGCCCCGCCGGTATGGCAGCCGCGCTTGCCGCGCACAAGGCCGACGCGCGCGTGGCCATCGTGGAGCGCGAGCAGCATCTGGGTGGCATCCTGCGACAGTGCATTCACCCGGGCTTTGGACTGTCGCACTATAAGCAGGAACTCACCGGTCCCGAGTACGCGCAGCGCTTTATCGACCAGGTGCGCGCGACCAACATTGCGCTGTTCTTGGACAGCATGGTGATAGGGGTTGATTCGGGCGAGTCCGCTGAAGACGCCGCGGTCCACACCGTCACGCTCATGAGCCCCACCGGTATGCTGCAGCTCATCGGGCGTGCGGTCGTCCTTGCCATGGGTTGCCGCGAGCGCACCCGCAGCGAGATCAAGATTCCCGGCAGCCGACCTGCCGGCGTGTTTACGGCTGGTCTGGCGCAGCGATACATCAATATCGAGAACCTCAAACCCGGCTCGCGCGCCGTCATTTTGGGCTCGGGCGACATTGGGCTCATCATGGCGCGCCGCTGCACGCTCGAGGGGATTTCGGTCGAGGGTGTGTACGAGCTCATGCCGTACGCCAACGGGCTGCGCCGCAATGTTAAGAACTGCCTGGACGACTTTGGCATTCCGCTGCACCTGTCCACCACCGTCACGCGCGTGATCGGACACGACCGCGTAGAAGCCGTCGAGGTGAGTCGGGTCGACGAGCACCTGGCACCCATTCCGGGGACTGAGCGTGTTGTTCCGTGCGACACGCTACTGCTTTCGGTGGGCCTGATTCCCGAAAACGAGCTTTCGGTTGCCGCGGGCGTGGAGCTGGACCCACGTACGCGCGGCGCCGTGGTGAACCAGAGCCTGCAGACGGGCGTACCGGGCATCTTTGCCTGCGGCAACGTGCTGCACGTGCACGACCTGGCAGACAATGTGACGACCGAGTCCGAGAGGGCTGGCGCAGCTGCAGCGGCGTACGCGCTGGGGACCGCCGCGGGCGTCGTTCCGGACTGCGAGCTCGCCGTCTCCCCTGCCGGCATTGCGGGATACGCGCTGCCGGGACGCATTACGGCCGTGGCGCTCACCAAGCTCAACTTCCGCGTGCGCCGGCCGGTCGATACCGCTCGAGTACGCATCTTGGCCAACGGAGAAGAAGTGTTTGCGGGCAAAGTCCGCCCGTTTAAACCGAGCGTCATGGAAAGCTTCCCGCTGCCGGCAAAGGTGATTCAGCATGCGCTCGACTTGGGTGTTAGCGAGATTGTCCTGTCCGTCGACCCCGCTGAGGAGGCGTAGAGTCATGAGCACAAACGCGATTGAAACGCTGCAGTTCAACTGCACCACCTGCCCATCCGAGTGCCTCCTGACCGTGGAGGTCGAGCGCAGCGCAGACGGCGCCGTGGCAGAGGTGCGCTCCGTAACCGGCAACAGCTGCCCGCGCGGTGATAAGTTTGCACATCAGGAGCTCACCTGCCCCATGCGCGTGCTTACCACGACCGTGGCCGTATCCGGCGGCGACGAGGCGCTGCTGCCCGTGCGCACGGCCGAAGCCATCCCGCTGGCACTCCATGCCCAGGCGATGGACCTCATCCGGGGCCTAAAGGTCAAAGCCCCCATCCGCATGAGCGATGTAGTCCTCCCCAACCTCCTAGATACCGGTACCGACCTCATCGCCAGCATGGACATCGACCCCGCCTAAGCCGCTCATTTAGGACGGGGCTCTTTTAGCTACCCCGCCATCCACCCCGTCCCTCCTCAATTGCGGTGAAATAGTTCCTGATTTCCGCCAAAACCCCGGTATCCAGGAACTATTCCACCGCAACTATCATTGGAATCGGTATTTAGCCTGTGCCTACTTTAGTGCCATTTCAAAACTATGCCGGATTACGGGGCTGATTCGGAGACTCCCATCCATACCGGCATTTTACGATTTTTGATAAGCCGTCTACCTGCGGTTTTAATTTCGCAATTTTTCCCATGGTCAAGTAATACAGGTCCAGCCCCGTAATCCGCCATAGTTTTGAAAGCAGCTAATTCGGGACGACCCTCTTATGACTACTTTTACCTATCATTCCGCATGTTTGACACAGCTAAAATAGCCCCGTCCCAAATTGACTACCCTGGCGTTGGGGATACCATGGTGACACCCTAGCGAAAGGATGTTTCATGGCACATGTCGATGACCAGCGTGTGGCGCGCGTGCTCGATGCGCTCGAGGCTCAGCACCCCGGCGCGCAGCTGCTCGTAAACGACCCGTGGTCGATCTATTACCTGACCGGCTTTTATGCCGATATGTTCGAGCGTTTTTGCGGCGTGCTGCTCGCGCGCGATGCCGAGCCGGTGATCTTAGTCAACGCCCTGCATCAGCTGCCCGAGTACGACAATGCCCGCGTGGCCTACCACAACGACACCGACGTCGTGACCGACGCCATCGCTCGCGAGGTCAATCCATCCAAGCCCCTCGGCATCGATACCGTAATGTGCTCCGGCTTTTTGCTGCCCCTTATGGATCGTTACGCCGCAAGCGAGTTCTTCCTGGGCGACTTTGCCGTCACCGCAGCACGCACCCACAAGGATGCCACCGAGCAGGAGCTCATGCGCGTGTCCTCCGCCGCCAACGACGCCGTGATGGCCGATGCCATCAAACTCGTCCACGAAGGCGTGACGGAGCGCGAAATCGCCGACCAGATGCTCGGCCTGTACCGCAATCACGGCTGCGAGGGCTTTAGCTTTCCGCCCATCGTGAGCTTTGGCGCCAACGCCGGCGACCCGCACCACGAGCCCGACGACACCGTACTCAAGCGCGGCGACGTGGTGCTGTTCGACATTGGTGGACGTCGCCGCAACTACTGCTCGGACATGACGCGCACGTTCTTTTGGGGCGAGCCGGACGAGGAGACCGCGCGCATCTACGACATCGTGCGCCGCGCCAACGAGGCCGCCGAGGCGCTCATCGCGCCGGGCGTGCGTATGTGCGACCTGGACCGTGCCGCACGCGACGTGATTGAGGATGCGGGCTACGGCAAGTACTTTACGCACCGCCTGGGCCACTCGATCGGCCTGCAGGACCACGAGCCGGGCGACGTTTCCCTTGTCAACGAGCAGGTCGTAGAGCCGGGCATGACGTTCTCTATCGAGCCGGGCATCTACCTCCCCGGCCGCACCGGCGTCCGCATCGAAGACCTTGCCTTGGTTACCGAATCCGGCGTCGAGATTCTCAACGCCTACCCCCACGATCCAGTCCGCCTAGACTAGCCCCTTCCCAATAGCCCCTCAATAAGTTGCGGTGGAATAGTTCCCAGATGGGCCCACGTAGGCAAAATCCAGGAACTATTTCACCGCAACTGCCAAGGGGCCAAGTCGATCAATTTGAAAGCCTAGAGCTGCGCCACGAAAGCGGGCCATCTACTACGTTTAACCCGCATGGGTCGACCATGCGGGTCTTTTTTGAAAATCTGCAAGCCTTCTACCTGCGGTTTTAATTTCACAAGTCTCGGCGTGGTCGGGGGTATCCGGTCAAACGTAGTAGATAGGCCCATTTCGTGGCAAGCATGTCAATTCGGGGCCCCGTCCCAAATTGGCTACCCGGCAAATGGGGCTAGCGCAGCAGCCCCGCTACTTCGCCGGCTAGAGTGATTGTGCCGGCGGCTACGAAGGGCTCGCCTGCGGCCTCGAAAGCTGCAAGGGCCTCGGATACACTGGGGTATACGCCCGCGAGCTTGTCGGCATCCACCAGGGCAGCGAGCTCCTCTGCCGGCAGGGCGCGATCAGAATCGGTCTGCGTTACGACTACACGCGGGAAGGCCGGGATCAGCACGTCAACGATACCCGCCACGTCCTTGTCGGCCAGCGCGGCACACAGCAGCGTGGGGCGATTCTCTACACACGGGTCGATCTCATCCAGTGCGCTCACAAAGTTCTCGCAGCTCTGAGGGTTATGGCAGGCATCAATCAGCTTGAGCGGATCGGTTCCCAGCACATCAAAGCGACCCGGCGTGGGGCAGCCCATAAGCGAAGCGTCGAGCTTTTCATGGTCGAGCTCGCGGCCAAGATAGCCCTCACACAGCATAATCGCGCACGCGGCATTCTGCGGCTGATAGGCCGGCTTGACCATGCTCGACGTATAAATCGCGCGCGGCGTGGTGCAGCTAAACTCAACCGTATCGCCCACATGCGCCGGCACCTTGGTCGTGGCGTGGCTCACCACGAGCGGCACGACGCCGCACTCGCGGCAACGGGCATCCATCACGCGCTGAACGCTCGACTCGTGCGTGCCCTCGCCTAAAACAACCAGGCGTCCGGGCTTAATGACCGCAGCCTTCTCCCCCGCAATGGCCTCGAGCGTGTCACCCAGGATGCGCGTGTGGTCGAGCCCGATGCCCGTAATGGCAACGGCGACGGGATCGGTCGCACTCGTGGCGTCCCAACGGCCGCCCATGCCAACCTCGAGCACAGCAACATCTACCGCGGCCTCGGCAAACACCACCAGTGCGGCAGCCGTCAGCAGGTCAAACGGCGTGATGGTATAGGCGCGCTCCCCCGCCGCCACACGACGGGCATTCACGCGATGCCCCGCCTCGACGGCGGCAGAAACGCCACGGGCAAAGGCCTCGTCGCTCACAACGCGCCCATCGACCTCCATGCGCTCGGGATAGCGCACAAGCTGTGGCGACGTATACAGCGCGGTCTTTAACCCCTCACCACGAAGGATGGCAGCCGAAAAACGCGTGGTCGAAGTCTTGCCATTGGTACCGGCAACCTGAATGCAATCGAAATGCTCGTCCGGACGTCCCAACTCATCGAGCATATCGACAACCGTCTCAAGCAAAGGACCAGCATCCCCAGAAATCCGCCCCGTGTCGGCAGCAAGCCCCACAGCCTCATTAAACGAAAGCAAATCAAACTCAAAAGGAACGGTATACAAGCCAGAACGCTTAGGCATTTTTAGAACCGCCATTCATAGATAAATAAAACAGTATAGGTTGAGGATAGTCAGCGAAAACGCCTCTGATGAGCCAAGGTGCCGTGAAACAAGGGCGCATAGGGCTTATGCCCATGCGCCCGAAGTTGAACGGCAGATTGGCCATCAGAGGCGTTTGCAGCGTCGAGTCAGCCGCCGTTCGTTAGAACGGCGGAATAGGTGTCCGCAGTAGCGAGCAAAGCCCCAAACCGCGTCCCCCAGTACCGCTTACGAGAAGTCAGCAACCTGAGCAGTCAGCGCCGCAAGGATCTCCTTGAGCTCAGCTGCACGGTCCCTCTTCTTCTGGACCACCGCGGGCGCGGCCTTAGCCACAAAGCCCTCGTTGGCCAGCGTCTTCTCGCAGCCGGCGAGCTCCTTCTGGGCCGCGGCAATCTCCTTCTCCAGGCGCGCCTTCTCGGCCGAAAGGTCAACCTTGCCCTCGAGCACCACAAAGACCTCGACGCCGCTGTCGACCACGGCAATGCTCGCGGCCGGCTTCTCAACGTCAGTGCCCATGACCAGCGAGGCGGTGTTCGCCAGCGGCTCAATCGTGGAGCGCAGGCTCTCGAGCTTCTCGATGTCCTCGGCACCGGCGCGCACGACCACGTCGAGCTCGGCCTTGGGGCTCAAGCGGTAGCGCGAACGCGTGGCGCGAGCAGCGGAAACGACAGTGCGGCACAGCTCAAACGCGCGCTCAGCATCCTCGTCGACGTACTTGGCGTAGTCGACGGGCTCGGGCCACTTGGCGATCATAAGCGCCTCGGCGCGGTCCACGTTGCCCTCGGCGTCCAGGTCGAGCACGCTCGCCGGCATGTTGTCCCAGATCTCCTCGGTGACAAACGGCATGAGCGGATGCATCAGGCGAATGGAGGTGTCGAGCACAAAGATCAGGTTGCGCTGAGCCTGCAGACGGCCCTCGCCCTTCAGGCGGGCCTTGGTGACCTCGACGTACCAGTCGCAGACCTCGTTCCAGAAGAACTGCTGCACGCCGCGGGCCATGTCGCCAAAGGTGTACTGCTCGATACCCTCGGTGACCATCTTCACGGCCTTGGCCAGGCGGCTGAACATCCAAGCGTCGGCCGGCGTCTCCACGACGGGCTCGCCGGGCGTGTAGCCCTCCATGTTCATGAGCAGGAAGCGGCTGGCGTTCCAGATCTTGGTCACAAACGACTTGGCCTGGTCGGTACGCGGGCTGTCGATAAGCTTCTTGGTCTTCTTATCGATGTTCGCGTCAAACTTGACGTCCTGGTTGTTGGTGCAGAGCGTCAGCAGGTTATAGCGCATCGCGTCGGCGCCGTACATGCCGATGAGGTCCATGGGGTCAACGCCGTTACCCTTGGACTTGGACATGCGGCTGCCGTCCTTGGCAAGGATCGTCGGGTAGATGACGACGTCCTTAAACGGCACCTCGTCCAGGAAGTACAGCGAGCTCATGACCATGCGGGCGACCCACAGCGCGATGATGTCGCGTGCGGTGACGAGCGCCGTCGTGGGGTGATGGCCCTCGAGCAGCTCCGGCTTTTGCGGCCAGCCCTGCGTGGCGAAGGTCCACAGCTGCGAGCTGAACCAGGTGTCCAGCACGTTCTCGTCCTGATGGACGTGATGGCCGCCGCACTTGGGGCACACGTCGGTGTCCTCGGTGAGGGCGTCCTCCCAGCCGCAGTCCTCGCAGTAGAACACGGGGATGCGGTGGCCCCACCACAGCTGGCGGCTGATGCACCAGTCCTTGAGGTTCTCCATCCAGGTGGTGTAGGTCTGCGTCCAGCGCGCGGGGTGGAAGGTGACCTTGCCGGAGTTGACGGCGTCGAGTGCCGGCCCCTTGAGCTTGTCGACGGCCACAAACCACTGCTCGGACAGCCACGGCTCCAGAGCGGAGTCGCAACGGTAGCAGTGCATGACGGAGTGGTCGAGTTCCTCGACATGATCGAGCAGGTCGTGCTCTTCGAACCACTTGATGACGGCTTCGCGGCACTCGTCGCGGTTCATGCCGGTGAACTCGCCGTAGCCCTCGACGACCACCGCGTGCTCGTCGAAGATGTTGATCTGCGGCAGGTCGTGGGCCTGACCCATGGCGTAGTCGTTGGGGTCGTGGGCCGGGGTGACCTTGACAAAGCCGGAGCCAAAGTTGGCGTCGACGTGCCAATCCTCAAAGATGGGGATCTCGCGGTCGACGATGGGGAGCTTGACGGTCTTGCCCACAAAGGCGGCCTTCTCGGGGTCCTTCGGGGAGACGGCAACGCCCGTGTCGCCGAGCATGGTCTCGGGACGCGTGGTGGCGACGACGATGTAGTCCTGGCCGTCGACCGGCTCGGTCAGCGGGTAGCGCAGGTGCCACAGATGGCCCTTCTCGTCCTTGTACTCGGCCTCGTCGTCCGAGATAGCGGTGGTGCAGTTGGGACACCAGTTGACGATGCGCTTGCCGCGGTAGATCAGGCCGTCGTGGTACCAGTCGCAGAACACCTTGCGCACGGCCTGGGCGTAGTCCTCGTCCATGGTAAAGCGCTCGTTATCAAAGTCGACGGAGCAGCCCATGCGCTTGATCTGCTCGACGATGATGCCGCCGTACTCGTGGGTCCAGTCCCAGCAGGCGTCGACAAACTTGTCGCGGCCAATCTCCAGGCGGCTGATGCCCTCGCTCTTGAGCTTCTTGTCGACCTTGGTCTGCGTGGCAATACCGGCGTGGTCGGTGCCCAGCACCCAGCGCGTGGACTTGCCGCGCATGCGGGCCATACGGATGATGGCGTCCTGGATGGAGTCGTCGGTGGCGTGACCCATGTGGAGCTTGCCGGTCACGTTGGGAGGCGGAATGGTGACGGTGCAGTCGCCCACGCCCTCGCGGCGCTTGTAGTAGCCGCCGTCGAGCCACTTCTGTAGGATCGCCGGCTCGTTGGTCGACGGATCGTAATTCTTGGGCATCTCTTCCATATATCTCTCCCTGTCCCGCCGGGGAGGAATGTAGGCCCGATTTTCGCTCGGTCAAGTCCTGGCTCGCACGAAGAACACATTAAGTGTTCTTCGGCTCGTGCGGAATCTACGAAAATCGGGCCTACATTCCTCCCCTTAGGTATCGATTACTTCAGTCTGATATGACTTCGCTGAGGCTTAAACAAACACACAGAATAACACAGGTAGTTGGGGTTATTGCGTATATATAAAATAGCCTCCGACCGCGGATGGTCGGAGGCTATTTGCAAGCACGTTTTTGTCAGGTTTACCCGTAGATGCGTCGGGGCTGTTCTTCGCCCTTTACGGCAGCTTCGGTTACGATGACCTTGGCGACGCCCTCCTCGCTGGGGAGGTCGAACATCGTCTGCTGCAGCACGTCTTCGCAGATGGCGCGCAGGCCGCGGGCGCCGGTCTTGCGGGCAAGCGCCATGCGGGCGATCTCGTGCAGGGCCGCGTCCTCAAACTCAAGATCGACGTCCTCGAGCTGGAACATCTTACGGTACTGGCGCACCACGGCATTCTTTGGCTCGGTCAGGATCGACACCAGGTCGTCCTCGTCGAGCGCCTGCGTCTGGGTAACGACGGGCGTACGTCCCACGAACTCGGGGATCATGCCGAATGCATTGAGGTCCTGCGGGAGTACCTGGCGCAGCAGGTCGTTCTCGTCGACCGAGGTGGGGCCGGCGATCTCGGAGTTAAAGCCCACGCCCTTGTTGCCCACGCGATCGGCGATGATCTTATCCAGACCCACAAAGGCACCGCCGCAGATAAACAGGATGTTGGTCGTGTCGATCTGCAGCAGCTCCTGCTGGGGATGCTTGCGGCCGCCGGTGGGCGGAACGCTGGCCACCGTGCCCTCAAGAATCTTAAGCAGCGCCTGCTGAACACCCTCGCCCGAAACATCGCGGGTAATGGAGAGGTTCTCAGCCTTGCGGGCAATCTTGTCGATCTCGTCAACGTAGATGATGCCAACCTGTGCGCGCTCAATGTCGCCATCGGCAGCATTAATGAGCTTGAGTAGGATGTTCTCCACGTCCTCGCCCACATAGCCGGCCTCGGTGAGCGCGGTGGCATCGGCGATAGCAAACGGCACCTCAAGAATGCGCGCGAGCGTCTGGGCCAGCAGGGTCTTGCCGGTACCGGTGGGACCGAGCAGCAGGATGTTGGACTTGGCGAGCTCTACCTCGTCCATATCGTCATCGAACTGCGAGCCCATGTCGTCATCAAAGGCAGACACCGCAGCGCCGCCCTCAATCACGCGGCGATAGTGGTTGTACACGGCCACCGACATGGCGCGCTTGGCGTCCTCCTGACCCATAACATAGGCCGAAAGCTCGTCATAGATCTCGTGCGGCGTCGGCACGTGCGTGATGACCTGGCGATCGTCCTCGAGCTCAAAACCCTCGGTCTCGGGGTCCGCGGCGGGCTGGGATGCAGCCTGGCCGTGGTCGTTAAGGAAGCCCGGCAGCTTGCCGTTGCGGGCAGCGTCCATAAAGTCCGAAGCCAGCGACTCCTCAAGGATCTCGGAACAGGCGGCGACGCACTCGTCACAGATAAAGATGTTGGTCGGGCCCTTTACGAGGCGACGGACCTGGCCCTGCTCTTTTCCGCAGAAGGAGCAGCGGATGGGATTGCCGTTCTCGTCAAAGTTGTCCTGCATGTTTCCTGCCATCCTAGGCATCCTTCGCGGCAAGATCGCGCGAGGTGACGATACGGTCGATCAGACCGTAGTCGAGGGCCTCGGCAGCCGTGAGGTAGTTGTCGCGCTCGGTATCGGCCTGGACCTTCTCGATGGGCTGGCCCGAGGCGTCGGACAGGATCTGGTTGAGCTCGCGACGGGTCTTCTTGATCTCCTCGGCAACGATCTCAATCTCGGTCTGCTGACCCTGGGCACCGCCGCTGGGCTGGTGAATCATGACCTTGGAGTGCGGCAGGCAGAAGCGCTTGCCCTTGGCGCCGGCTGAAAGCAGCACGGCAGCCATAGACGCGGCCATACCGACGCAGATGGTGGAGACCTGCGGCTTGATGAAGTTCATGGTGTCAAGAATCGCCAGGCCAGAGTAAACCTCGCCACCGGGCGAATTGATGTAGAGCGAGATATCCTTCTCGGCATCCTGGCTCTCAAGATGCAGCAGCTGGGCAACGACCAGGTTGGCGCTGACGGAGTTGATCTCCTCGCCCAAGAAGATGATGCGATCGTTGAGCAGGCGCGAATAGATATCGTAGCTGCGCTCGCCGCGCGGCGTCTGCTCGATAACGTATGGCACGAGGGCGGAATCGAACTTAGCGATCATACGCATCTCCATTTCTCTCTTGCGGACCAAATTGGTTCTAGATAAACGTACGGTGCCCGCATGCTATGCATTGGCTGGCACCGTACGAAGCAACCGGATAACCGGCTATTAACTTTACCCCATCACGGGCACATACATGCGCTCGCGGGCAAGGTGGCGAGAATTACTCGGCGTCCTTGGCGGTCTCGTCGACCTCGGTCACCTTGGCGTTCTCGACCAGGTGGTCGACGACCTTGGAGCGACGGATGGACTCGCGGACGGCAGGCATGCGGCCATCGGCGATGAACTCGGCCTTGGAAGCCTCGACGTCCTTGACGCCGGCCTTCTCGAACTCGGCGTTGATGTCGTCCTCGGAGACCTCAATCTTGAGCTCACGGGCGAGGGCGTCCAGAGCCAGGGACTCACGGGCAACGTCGTCGGCCTGCTTATGCAGGTCGCCGATGAACTGCTCCATGGTCAGACCGGAAGCGGGCAGCCAGGTGTCGAGCGTCATGCCGCGGGCAGCGAGGTTGGACAGGAAGTTCTGGCCAAGCTCCTCAAAGACGGACTGCTCGTAGTCGGCGTCCATCTCGTCGAGCTGCAGACGCTCGGCGAGAGCGGAGACGCAACGGTTCTCCTTCTCGGCCGGCAGGCGGGAAGCCTTGTCCTGCTCAATCTCAATCTTGATGGCGTCGCGCATGGCGTCGATGCTGTCGAAGCCAAAGTCGGACTTGACGAGCTCGTCGGTGAGCTCGGGGGTGTTGCGGACCTTGATACCCTTGACGGTGACCTCGACGGTGTGGGTCTCGGCCTCCTCGCCCTCCTCGGCCTCGTCGGTCCAGGTGACGGTCTTGACGTCGTCGACGTTAGCGCCGATCAGGGCCTCGTTGAACTCCTTGGGGTTGCTGTCGCTACCGGCGATGAGCATGCGGCCCTCGGCAGCGAAGTTGTCGGCGTTCTCGACGGCCTTGAGGTCGACGGTAACGTAGTCCTCGGCCTCGACGGCACGGCCCTCGACGTCCTCGAAGGTAGCACGGTAGTTGAGGAGCATCTCGACCTGGTTGTTAATCTCGGACTCGGTGACCTCCGCAGGGGGCATCTCGATCTCGACAGCGTCGAAGGAGGAGAGCTCGGCAGCAGGACGCAGGGAGAACTCGACGGTGTAGGTGTAGTCCTCGTGATCCTTGGCGAGGTCAAGCTCCTTGTAGTCACCGTTCTTGGTGGGGACGATGTCCAGCTCGTTGAGGACGGCGGGCTCGTTGGCGGCGATCAGGTCGTTGGTGGCCTGAGCGAGGGTAGCCTCGGCGCCAAGAGCAGAGTCGATAACCGGACGGGGAGCCTTACCGGCGCGGAAGCCCGGGAAGCGGTACTTCTTGGCGGTGTCCTTGTAAGCCTTCTTGATCGCGGCGTCGACGTCGGCGGCCGGGATGGTGACCGTAGCGGTGAGCTTGGCGTCCTTGACGTCAGAAGCGGTGATGTTCAACACGTTCCTCCTCATACTGCCCAGCTTATCTGAGGTGCTGGTACCTTTATGCAACAAAGAGTCGCGACGGCCAGGGCCGACGCAGATGCGTTGGTGCGGGCGAAAGGACTCGAACCTTCACGGGAATCCCACCAGAACCTAAATCTGGCGCGTCTACCAATTCCGCCACGCCCGCATGAACGCACAGACTAGGAATGATAGCAGATACGAGCGACAAGCGCACGCACACGTTTTACAGGCTCACGACCTCACCACGAGTGCAAAAGGCGGGTCGAGTTGCCCCGCCCCGCCAATTACGACTTGTTTGCCGACCCGCTACTCCCCCAGCAGGGCCTTCTCGGGCGTGATGGGCAGTGAGCGGACCTGGTGGCCGGTGGCGTGCGCCACGGCCGAGGCCACGGCGGCGAGCGGCGTGTTGATGACGACCTCGCCGATCGACTTGGCGCCAAACGGGCCCGTCGGCTCGTAGCTCGGCTCAAAGGCCACGCGAATGCTGCCGATATCCAGGCGCGTAGGCAGCTTGTAGCTCATAAAGTTGCCGGTGCGCAGGCGACCGCGGTCGTCATGCTCGACGATCTCGTAGAGCGCGTGACCGATGCCCTGGGCAATGCCGCCCTCGGCCTGGACGCGCGCGAGCGCCTCGTTGATCACGGTGCCGCAATCGACGGCAGCGGCGTAATCCACCACGGTCACCTTGCCGGTGGCCTTGTCAACCTCGACCTCGGCAATGCCGGCCATAAACGGCGGGGGCGAAACGGGCAGGCAGGCAGAGGCGTGCGAGGTCAGCGCGTCGCCGCCCGCGATGTTCTTGACGCACAGGTTGGCAAAGTCGCGCAGCGTGAGGTAGCGGTTCTGCTCGCGCGCGGCGCGCTCGTCGGACAGACGCACGTACTGGCCGTCGAAGACCACGTCGGCGGCGTCAACGTCCCACATCTGAGCGGCCTTGGCGCAAATCTTCTCGCGCAGCTCGGTCGCGGCGTTCTTGGCGGCAAGGCCCGTCACGTAGGTACCAGAGCTCGCGTACGAGCCGGCGTCGAACGGCGACACGTCGGTGTCCACGCCGCGCACCACGATCAGCGAGCTCTCCACGCCCAGCTCCTCGGCGGCAATCTGCGCCAGGATCGTGTCGACACCCATGCCGTTATCGGTGGCGCCGGTCGAAAGCGTAATGAAGCCGTCCTCTTCCAGGCGCATGTCGATGCCGGCGATGTCAACGTTGGAGATGCCCGAGCCCTGCATGGTGAGCGCACAGCCCAGAGCACGCACGCGATCGCCCAGGTCAATGGCCAGCGGCTTGTCGCGCCAGCCGATCATGTCCATCGCGCGCAGCAGGCAGCGGTCGAGCGCGCAGGCGTTGAGCTTCTCGTTGTAGTACTGCGGCATGATCTCGCCCTCGCGCACGATGTTCTTAAGGCGCAGGTCGGCGGGGTCCATGTGCAGCATGTCGGCGAGCTCGTTGACGGCGCTCTCCACGGCAAACTGGCCCTGGGTGGCACCGTAGCCGCGATACGCGCCGCCGCGGTTGGTGTTGGTGTAGACGGCGTCCCAGCTAAAGCGGCTCGCCTTCACATGGTTGTAGATAGGCAGGCTCTTGTGGCCCGAGAGGCCGATCGTCGTGGTGGCGTGCTCGCCATACGCACCGGCGTTGGACAGCGTGTGCAGATCGATGGCCGTGATGGTGCCGTCGTTCATGGCGCCCAACTTGACGGTCATCTGCATCTGGTGGCGCGAGTTGCCCGCTGTGATGGTCTCCTCACGGGTGTAGCAGCAGTAGCTCGGACGGCCGGTCTGCTGCGTCACAAACGCAACGAAGATCTCGCAGCAGCCCGTCTGCTTGGAGCCAAAGCCACCGCCGATGCGCGGCTTAATGACCTGCACCTGCGACTGCGGAATATCGAGCGACTGAGCGACCATGCGGCGCACGTGGAAGGGCACCTGCGTAGAGGTGGTCACCGAGATGCGCCCAAACGCGTCGGTCGTCGCGAAGGCGCGGAAGGTCTCCATGGGCGCGGTCTGCGTGGCCTGGCTGGTGTAGGTGCGCTCAAAGACGATATCGCTCTGGGCGAAGGCCTCGTCAAGGTCGCCAAAATCGCTGGTACCGCTGCACACCAGGTTGCGCGGGACATCGCCGCCCTGCGGGAACATAAAGGTCACGTCGCCCTCGGGGTGGACCACGATGTCGTTATCGAGTGCCTTGGTAAAGTCGAGCAGCGGCTCGAGCACCTCGTAGTCGACCTTGATGAGCTTGAGTGCCTTATCGGCGGCCTCCTCGGTTTCGGCGGCAACGATCGCCACCTCCTCGTTTTGGTAGCGCACGAGGTTCTCGAGGATCAGACGGTCGTAGGGACTCGGCTGCGGATAGCTCTGACCGGCGATGGTAAAGCGGCGCTTGGGCACGTCCTCGTAAGTGTAAACGCCCACGACGCCGGGCACCTTCAGGGCGCGCGACGTATCGATGGAGCGGATCTTGGCGCGGGCATAGGGGCTGCGCTTGAGTTTGACGATCAGGGCGCCGGCGGGCACCATATCGCCCGTGTAGACGGGACGGCCCTCGAGCAGCGCCTTCGAGTCCTTCTTGGGCTGCTTATGGGTGATCTGCTTGTACGAGACACCGTCGCAGCTGGTGTCGTTGACCGGCAGCTCGGGCATCTCAAAGCCCACCTGCACGCCGGACTCGTTGAGGAAGCGGACAATGGCGCGCAGCTGGCTCTCGTAGCCGCTGCAACGGCAGAGGTTGCCGGCGAGCTGGCGCGACAGCTCCTCGCGCGTGGCGACGAGGCTCGGGTCCTCCTTGGCGGCGCGGGCAAGCGCCAGCACGTTCATGATGAGGCCGGGAGCGCAAAAACCGCACTGCTCGGCACCTTCGGCAGCCATGGCGCGGGCAAGCGCCTCGGACTCAGCCTTGAGACCCTCGAGCGTGGTGATGGTATGGCCCTCGACGCGCGCGGCGGGAACCGAGCAGCTCAGCACCGGGTAGCCGTCGAGCCACACCGTGCACAGGCCGCAGTTGGTGGTCTCGCAGGCGCAGCGCACCGACGCGCAACCCTGCTCACGCAAAAGCGAAAAGAGCATGGTATCGGGGGCAATCTGAACCTTGACCTTGCGGCCGTTGAGCGTAAAGGAAAGATCGATGAATTTGGCAGCCATTAGCGCACCTCGCTAGAATCGACGCCGGGCACGCGGCGGCAGGAATACTCGTCCGTGGCAAACTTAGGGACCTGCACGGTCTCGAGCTCGCGGGCAAGCGCGGCCGAAAGCTCGATGCCGGCGGCGCGGCGCACGGCCTGGACGGCGAGCGGGGCAGAGATGCGACGGCGGTAGTCGGCCGAGCCCCACAGGTTGGTTCCGTAGCTCAGGGCACGCACGGATGCAGCAAGGGCGCGAAGCTCGTCCTCGGAAGGCCGCTCGTTGGTAAGGCCGCACGCCACGCCCTGCAGCAGGGTCGCGCGCAGCGGGCGGGCGCCCACGGTGACGTGCCAAGTGTTGTTCCACCAGGCGGCGGTGACGTTCAACGAGGGGAAGTCGGTCGCGGCCTTGCGCACGGCCTCGTAGCTCGCACGGTACTCGTGTTTAACGACCACGATGTGCTCGATCACGTCGCGCACGTAGCCCATCCGCACGAACTCCGCGAGCGGCACGCGGCCGGCGCCCGTCAGCTCAACATACGAATCGAGCGCCAGGAACGCCGAGAGAACGTCCGAGAAGCCAAAGCGGCCGTAGATGCTGCCGCCCACCGTGGCGGTATTGCGCAGCTGCACGCCCACGATGTCGTGGACGGCGAACTCAAAGACATTGTTGACAAGCGCGTTGAGCCCGGCATGACGCTCGAGCTGGCGCAGGGTGCACATGGCACCGATGCGAAACTCGGTCTCGGTCTCCTCGATCTGATCGAGTCCGCAGGCCGAAAGGTCAATCGCCGTCGCCACGCGACGCGAACCCAGACGCATCCAAATGCCACCGCCCACAATCTTGTTGTTGCGGTTTTTCTGCAAGAGCTCATAGGCTTCGGCCGCGTTTCCAACACGGACGTAGGTACCGAACTTGAGCACGTTCTCCCCCATCTCTTTACTTGTCCAGTACCTCTAAGTGTACCAAACGAGGGCGCACGACCCTCACCACCATAGAAAAAGGCTCCCGGCAGGAATTGCCGGGAGCCTTAAGCGCATCAGCTGGTGCTGTGCGGAGTTATGTCGAGCAAAGGATTAGCAGACGCCCTGGGCAAGCATAGCGTCGGCAACCTTCAAGAAGCCGGCGATGTTGGCGCCCATGACAAAGTTGCCCTCCTGGCCATACTCCTTGGCGGTATCGTCCACGTTGTGGAACATGCCGCGCATGAGCTGCTCGAGCTTGCCGTCGACCTCCTCGAAGGTCCAGGACAGGTGCTCGGCGTTCTGGCTCATCTCCAGGCCGGACACGAGCACGCCGCCGGCGTTGGCAGCCTTACCGGGCATAAAGGCGACGCCGTTCTCCTGGAAGTAGGTCGTGGCCTCGATGGTCGTGGGCATGTTCGCGCCCTCGCCGACCACTTTGCAGCCGTTGGCGACGAGCGCCTGGGCGTCCTCGAGCAGCAGCGTGTTCTCGCGAGCGCAGGGCAGCGCGATATCGCAGGGCAGCTGCCACATGCCGCGGCCGTCGCCCTCGTGCCACACGGCGTTGGGCTTCTCATCAACGTACATGGCGAGCGTGACGCCCTTGTCGTGGCCAGAGCGCTTCTTGTTGTAGACGTGCTCGAGCACGGAGTAGTCGATGCCGTCGGGATCCTCGACCCAGCCGTGGGTATCGGAGCAGGCAAGCACCTTGCCGCCGAGCTGGGAAACCTTCTGGACGGCGTAGATGGCGACGTTGCCCGAACCGTGAACGACGACGTTCTTGCCCTCGAAGGAGTCGCCGCGGCTCTTGAGGTACTCGTCCACAAAGTAGACCAGGCCGTAGCCGGTGGCCTCAGTACGGGCGAGCGAGCCGCCAAAGGAGAGGCCCTTGCCGGTAAGGACGCCGGTCCACTCGTTGGTCAGGCGCTTGTACTGACCGAACAGGTAGGCAACCTCGCGGCCGCCAACGCCCAGGTCGCCGGCGGGAACGTCGGTGTTGGGGCCGATGTGACGATAGAGCTCGGTCATGAAGGACTGGCAGAAGTGCATGATCTCGTTGTTGGACTTGCCCTTGGGGTCAAAGTCGGAACCGCCCTTGCCGCCGCCCATGGGAAGGGTGGTCAGGCTGTTCTTGAGGATCTGCTCCAGGCCCAGGAACTTGAGCATGCCCAGGGTGACCGTCGGGTTAAAGCGCAGGCCGCCCTTGTAGGGTCCAATGGCAGAGTTGAACTCGACGCGGTAACCGCGGTTGACCTGGACCTTGCCCTGGTCGTCGACCCAGGGAACACGGAACATGACGATGCGCTCGGGCTCGACAAGGCGCTCCAGTAGGGCGGCCTCCTCGTACTCGGGGTGGGCGTCGAGCGCCGGCTGGATGGTGCCGAGGATCTCGGTCGCGGCCTGGATGAACTCAGGCTGCTCGGGATAGCGGGCCTTGAGCTCGTCGAGAACTTTCTGCGTGTAGCTCATGCTTCCTCCAATTGATGGAAAAGAAAGGTGTCGTTCGCGGCGCCCCATGCGCCGCGAGCTTTATCGAGTATGGATAATATCGCACTGTTGCAGCAAAGTTTCGCATAAGCCGACGAGCAGATGTTTCGTTTTGATTACGATGCAGGTAGAAGCGTTTTTGAGCACCCGACGTACAAATCGCGTGTTTCGAAGCTGTTTCGTCCACATGGTCCATACCACCACAAAGAGGACAGGCACCTTTGTGGTGGTTGGCAGGATGCGTTGGCGGGAACGTATGTGAATCGAACACATCCAAGACGTTTTGCACGCCTCACAACGGTTTTGAGGACCGCGGGGCCCACCGGAGCCCATCCGTTCCCAAACGTGGCGGTATTTTACCAAACCCAACAGACCACAACCGAAAAGAGCGATGCGGAAACCGCTAACGCAGCGATCTCAGACCGCCGGACTCCTTGTCGAGTACTGTAAAGCGCACGGCATCCAGGTGCTCCAAGATGCTAATGGTTCGTTTGCGCGACACGCCCAGGGCTTCGCGCAGCACACTCGTGGTGGCGGCGCCGCCAGCAGCCTCGATAGCCGTCGCAACAACCTCACGCGCATGGGCCTCGGCAGCGGCGGACAAGGCAACGTCGCGCTCGACCTTAACGATCGAGTGGTTGAGCGAAAGCTCGCGCAGTGCACGCGTCATGGTGTCGCGATCGAGCTGCAACTGTTCGCTCACCTCGGGAAGCGTCGGCGCATTAAGACCGGCCTCATCCAGCAGGGCCACGATACGCTGGCCAGCCTCGCGCACCACGCGTATCGCCGCGGCGGCGGAATGCGGGTCGAACACCTCGGCACCGTCGACGGCGCACACGCCACGTGCACAGCCCTCGGCAATAAGTGCCATCGCGACATCGTTACCGGCGCCCGGCCAAGCCGCGTGCGCGACCGCACCGGACGTAAAGCCGATCTCCTTGGGAGCCGCCGCGTGCATGGAGGACAAGGCCGCAGCCAGCACATCCATTGCAGCATCGAGAGCCGAGGCATCTGCGTAGAGCACCGCACCGCCCGCAGCAAGCTCGCACACGGCAGCCTGGTCCACAAGCCCACGCAAAACGATCTCGACCTCGCCGGTAACAAGATCGAGCGCTGCGGCAACACCGGCAGCAGCAACAGGCAGCGTTTGCAGCGCCAGCCACGCGTGTACGCCGTCCGCGACATCTCCGGACTCAAGCGCCGCATACAACGCGCGCTCCCCCGCCGACAGGACCCGCGCGCGGCGACAGCGCGATAGCAGGACGCGTCCGCCGCCAAGCAGCGAAATCGGCGAATACGACAGAATGACGGCATGATCGCCGGCGCGCAACGGCAGCGGCCGTTCCAGGCGCACCTGCACCACACGCGTCTCGCCGACCGCAATAGGCGGCTCGTCGTCTAAAAGCATAATGCGGCCGAGCACCTCAGCCGTGCCCGCCATAACGTGCACGCGTGTACCCGAAGCAAGAACGCCGGCTCGCACGCCATCGCGCCCCACATATGTCAGTTGCATCAAAAAGCGCAGCGTCTGGCCCACGCGACCCTCGACGCCGAGCATCTCGCCGCGCTTGAGGCCCGCCACGCCATCGCCCACCAGGTTCAGGGCGACGCGCTGGCCGGGAACCGCGCACTGGGTATCCCCGTGAACCTGCACCCCGCGCACGCGACAGCGCGTTTGCGACGGCAGCGCAACGAGCTCATCGCTAACCGAAACGGGACCGTCGTGCAGCGTACCCGTCACGACGGTTCCGGTGCCGCGGATGCTAAAGCAACGGTCGATGGGAAGACGGGGCGCGGCGCCCGAGCCAGCGGTCGCCTCCAGATGCTCCGACCAGCACGAACAAACCGTGTTATCGAGCGTCGTAAGCAGCTCGTCCAGGCCCTCGCCCGTCTTGGAGGACACCGGCACTATAGAGGCACCCGCAAACACGGTCCCGTCCAGAAACGCCTCGACATCGAGCTCCGCCAGCGCGGCAATCTCGTGGTCGGCCAAATCGCGCATCGTGAGTGCGACGACCATGCGCGTCACACCCAACAGCTCCAGAACCCGAACGTGCTCGCGGGTCTGCGGCATCACGCCCTCAACGGCCGAAACCGCCAGCAACGCAACGTCCACGCCGGTGGCGCCCTGCACCATGGCGCGCAGATAGTGCGCATGCCCGGGTACGTCGACCAAGCCGACAAGCTTGCCGCTGGGAAGCTCGAGCTCGCCAAAGCCGAGCTCAGTGGTCATGCCTCGGCGCCGTTCGACCTCCAGACGGTCGGGATTTTTGCCGGTCAGCGCCTCGATAAGGGCCGACTTTCCGTGGTCGACGTGTCCTGCCGTTCCGACGATAACGGGACATTCGACAAGCTCGCGCGCGGTCATCGACGCAAACCTGCCCGCACGGCATCCGCCAACGCAGACGCACACAGGTCAAGGTCGGTGTCGCGCAAAAGCGTGCGAACGTCAAAAAGCACCTGGTCGTGCCGCACGCGCGTCACAACCGGCGTATCGGGCTCCTGTACCATAGCGCGCTTTAGGCCATCGGCGGATAGACGCCCATCGACGGGACAGACGGCAACGCAAAAAGTTGGGAGCTCGACGGTCGGCAGCGAACCGCCGCCCGGAGCAGACACGCCCTCGACAACCTGCAGCTCCACCGCCTCCTCACACTGAGACTCGCGAAGCTTGCGCAGCATGCGGTCATGCAGGCGCTTGGCCTGACGCTCGAGCGGAGCCGGCGCGCCGGAAAGCATGTTGAGCACCGGGATCTCCCGATGCGCTGTATCGGATCCGGTCACATACAGGCGCAAAGTGGCCTCGAGCGCCGCGAGCGTGAGCTTGCCGGGGCGAAGCGCGCGCATAAGCGGATGCGAGGCACAGGCGGCGATTACCTGGGCGCTACCGAGAATAATGCCCGCTTGCGAGGCGCCGAGCAGCTTGTCGCCCGAGCACGAGACGACGTCAACGCCGGCGCAAAGCGAGGCGGACGTGGGCTTCTCCCCAGCATCGACGAGCACCTCATCTGTAAGCAAAGCGCCCGAGCCCTGGTCCTCGTACAGTAACAGCCCGTGCTCATGCGCCAGCGCAGAAAGCTCCGCCGCGGAAACCTCCTCGTGGAAACCCTCGATACGGTAGTTAGAAGGATGAACTTTCAAGATCATCGCCGTATTGGGCGTAATGGCGCTTCGGTAATCATCCAGATGCGTGCGGTTGGTGGAGCCCACCTCGACAAGCTTGGCACCCGAAGCCGCCATGATATCGGGAATGCGGAAGCTGCCGCCCACCTCGACAAGCTCGCCACGGCTCACGATGACCTCTTTGCCGCTTGCATGCGCGGCAAGCACCAGCAGCACCGCCGCGGCGTTGTTGTTGACAACCAGGGCGTCCTGCGCCCCCGTGAGCGTGCGCAGCAGACGCGCGGCATGCTCTTTGCGGCCCCCACGGGCACAGGTCGCGACGTCATACTCAAGCGTGCTGTAGCCGCGGGCGACATCGGCCACCGCCTGCACCGCTGCGGGAGCAAGCGGAGCACGGCCCAGATTGGTGTGAATCACAACGCCCGACGCGTTGACGGCAGGGCGCAGGGTCGGCAGCGACAGTCGGTGGCACCGCTGCTCGATGGCCAAGGCGAGCTCGCGCTTATTCCTAGCGGGGACGCCAGAGCGAATCGCCTCGCGCTCGGCATCGAGCTCGGCATCAATCGCCTCGCGCACAATCATGTCGCCCGCATCGCCGGCAGCCTTCATGACCGGCCACTCGGCCAGCAGCTCGTGAACGGCGGGAATGGAGCGCAGGCGGTCGCGCACCTCGGCAGGCATGGATTCGCAGTCGCTCATGGAAAGCCTTTCGACATGTTCAATAAAAAGCGGGTCCCCTTTGTCGTCAGCAGCAAAATGCGGCAACGCACATGCAAAAAGGGACAGGTCCATTATGGCAGCTCGTGACAAGACGGCGCAGCGCCTCGCTCAAAACCTGCCAAAATAAACCTGTCCCTTTTTGGTCGGTTATGGGTTGGGTCCTTTAGGACTCTTTGTTGGCGTAGATAAACCAGTAGCCCAGCGCCACGATCAGGGCGCCACCCACGATATTGCCCAGCGTGGCGACCGTAAGGTTGAGCGCCAACCCGGCAGCGTTGAGGGCATCGGCGCCAGCGACATCGGCTCCATAGCCGCAGGAGTGCATCAAAATACCCATGGGCAAAAAGTACATGTTGGCGACGCAGTGCTCAAAACCGCAGGCCACAAAGGCAGCGATGGGCAGCAAAATGCCCACGACCTTGTCGACCACGGTCTTGCCGGCAGTGCCGATCCATACGGCCAGGCAGACAAAGATGTTGCACAAAATGCCGCGGAAGAAGATGGTAACGGCGTCGATCGCAACCTTACCGGCGGCGACGCTCACCATGGTATTGGCAACGGCCTCGCCGTTGAGCTTATAAATAGCTGCCATGTAAATCAAAAAGACAACGAACAGGGCGCCGGCAAAGTTGCCGATCCACACAACAGCCCAAGCCTTGAACATCTGGACGAGCGTAATCTTTTTGCTCTTAAGCGCGCATACCATAAGCGAGTTACCGGTAAACAGCTCCGCGCCGCAAATGAGCACGAGCACCAGTCCCAGGCAAAAAGCAAGACCGCCCACGAAGCGCTGGGCGCCCCAGCCAAGCGTGGGATCGCTCAGAAAGACCGTGAAGAACAGGCCGCCGAAGGCGATAAACGCTCCGGCGAACATGGCGAGCAAAAAGGCCTTCGAGACCGGCAGGTTGGCCTTGGTAACGCCGGCGGCCTCGGACTTAGCCTCGATCGCGGCGGGCGCCAGGCAGTCGGGGGTGGGGTATTCTGCCTTACTCTGTGCCATGGCAATCACTACTTTCTTACGATGTGGGACAAACGCTCTTGGTTCATTTGCCCCGCGAGGTCGGACGGTATAAAAATAAACGCGAGCCAAATTAGCATATTGGCCTGCGATTATATAGCTTGGAGCGGGCGACGGGAAGTCCAAGGATTTGCTTCGCAAATCCTTGTTTCGCTGCGGGCCTTCGGCCCTTGCGTGCTGCGCTGGAAAATGCTCACGCATTTTCTCAGCTCCGCACCCTGACGGGTTCGATTCCCGTCGCCCGGCGCGTAAACGAAAACAGCTCTGATTCCCAAAGGAAACCAAAGCCGTTAAAACAATTCTTATGGAGCGGGCGACGGGAATCGAACCCGCGTCATCAGCTTGGAAGGCTGGGGTTCTACCATTGAACTACGCCCGCAAGATATGGTCGGGACGACAGGATTTGAACCTGCGACATCCTGCTCCCAAAGCAGGCGCGCTACCAAACTGCGCCACGTCCCGAAGGTGTTGAGCAGCTAAGGCATAAACCTTGCGTGTCCCAAAGCGAAGGAAATTATAGGGGAGACTCCCCGCCTGTGCAAGCGGCGATATTCTAGCTCCTCGAATGTGCGACAAACCGGCTGTGGAGCAGGCCTATCACAAACGCCACCACGGCGACCGGCGCCCACGCGGCACCGATATCCGCCAGCGGCAGCGCATCGAACGGTAGCCACGCGCCAGCAAAGAACGCGTCGCGGACCGAGGTGATCACGCTCTGCACCGCGACGACGCCGCCGACCCAGACCCATACCTGCGGATGCGCGTCGCAAAAACCGTGCACCAGGCCCATAAGCACCAGCACAATGGCGACGGGATACAAGGCGTTAAGCATGGGCACCGAGAACATAAGGATCACGTCGAGGCCCACGTTGGAGAGCACGCACGAAAACGCTGCGAACACAAACGCGAGAATTGCAAAGGGGCGGCGCATGGCCTCCTCGGAAGCCTCCGCTCCCCCTTCGACCACATACGTCTCGCAGAAATAGCGCGCGCAGCAGCTAATGAGGCCGATGCACACGTTCATGCAGGCGAGGAAGAAAATCGCAAAGACCACAACCGTGCCGGCAAGGCCAAAGTGCATGGAGGCCGAGCGAGCAAGGATGGCAGCGCCGTTAGTGGCGTCGGGCATCACGGTGCCGAGCTGCATACCGGCAAGGCCCAAGCCGCAATAGATGATGGCCATGAGCACGCCGGCGATAACACCGGAACGCGAGATCTCGAAGGCCACGCGCTTGTCATCGGTAACACCCAGCTCGTGGATGGTCTCGGCGATGATGATGCCGAAGGCAAGTGACGCGAGCAGGTCCATGGTCTGATAGCCAGTCAGAAAGCCCTGCACGGCAGCACCGGCATCGTAAGGGGCCTGCGGCGCGGCAGCCGGTCCCAGCGGCGAGATCACGGCAGCACCCACGACCAGCACGATGAGCGCAATGAGCGCAGGGCCCGTAATGCGGCCGAGCACACGCGTGATGACACCCGGGCGCAGCGTGAGCGCAAACGCGACGACGAAGAACCCGATGGCAAACACCAGACGTGCCGTGCCGAGCGAAACGCCCTCGGGTAGCAGCGGCACCAGCATCTCGAACGCCGTAGAGCTTGTGCGCGGAATGGCCAAGCACGGACCGATGGCCAGGTAGACCGCCGCAACGAAGAATTCGCCAAACTTAGGATGCACACGCCCGGCCAGCTCTCGGGCCGTGCCAGCGAGCGCGACGGCGATAAATCCCATAACGGGCAGACCGATAGCTGCAATCAAAAAGCCGATCATGGCAACCGGCGTGGCAGAACCTGCCTGCAGCGCCAGCAGCGGCGGAATAATGAGGTTACCGGCACCAAAGAGCATCGAGAACAGCGCAATGCCGACGGTAACGACATGGTCGGAACGCAGACCGCGCGGGGCGGATGAAGCCATGGGCACACCTTTCGGGTCGAAACAAAAACGGGACGGGCAAAATACCCGTCCCGCAAGTATATACGCTTTAGCAGGCTAAATCGCGCAAAGCGTCAATCGCGATGTCGACTTCCTTATCCGTGTTGAAATACCCAAACGAGAAGCGGACGACACCCTGGCGCTCGGTCCCCAGCGCACGGTGCATGAGCGGAGCGCAATGGGCACCGGGGCGCGTCGCAATCCCCCACCCTTGCATGAGCGCGTCCGAGATCTCGGCCGAGTCGATATCACCCACGTTGAGTGAGACGATCGCCGAGCGCACGGGCTGGTCAAACGCACCGTAGAGCGCAATGCCGGGGATTTCGCGAGCACCGGCGAGGAAGCGCTCTGCAAGCGCACGCTCATGCGCCGCAATCGCCTCGACCCCGCCTTGCGCCTCGATAAAGTCGAGACCGGCAGAAAGGCCCGCTATGCCGTGACCGTTGAGCGTGCCCGCCTCGAGCCGCGTGGGCCACTCAAGTGGCTGCAGTGGGTCAAAGCTGTGCACGCCCGTGCCGCCCATGGCCCACGGAGACACGTCAATGCCCTCCGCCACGGCCAGGCCGCCGGTGCCTTGGGGCCCCATGAGCCCCTTGTGGCCGGTAAAGCACACAATGTCGAGCCCCATGGCATGCATATCGATACGCGCCGTGCCGGCAGACTGAGAGGCATCGACGATCACCAGCGCACCGGCCGCATGGGCCATGGCCGCCACGCGCGCAATGTCGACCGCGTTGCCGGTCACATTTGAGGCGTGCGTCACCACCACGGCACGCGTACCGGGCGTGACTAGCCGCTCGAGCTCGTCGTAGTCGAGCGCGCCGTTCACGTCGCAACCCGCATGATCAACCGTCACACCCTGCTCTGCCGCCAAGCGATTGAGCGGACGTAGCACGGAGTTGTGCTCGAGCACCGTCGTGACCACACGGTCGCCGGGGCGCACCACGCCATTGATGACGGTGTTGAGCGCCGCGGTGGAGTTGGGCGTAAAGCACACATGGTCCGCCCTCGGGCAGCCCAAAAGGCGCGCGAGCTTGGTACGGCAAGCGTGAATCGTACGAGCGGCATCGAGGGCACCCGACGTGGCACCGCGCCCGGCATTGCCGAGCGAGCACATCGCCTGCGTCACGGCATCGATGACCGTCAGCGGCTTGTGCATGGTCGTCGCCGCGTTATCCAGGTAGATCATCGCACGACCTCCCACATATCAATCACGGTATAGCCCTCGGTGGGAACGCCCGCCGCGGCGAGTTCGCCGCGCAGCAGCTCCTCATCGGCAGGCAACGCCTTCCACGCCAGACCGCAACCGGCAGCGACCTCCCCGGGCACGGGAATCGTTCGTCCGGGAAGACCGCACTCGATGCACAGAGATTCGCAGCCCATGGCGGCCGCCGTGGTGGGAAACGTGATGACAAGCGCCGGGCGCTTCTCCCTCATGGCAACTCCAACCAATACGTTATGGGCGCACGACGCGCACGGCCTGCTCCATCTTCTCCACGATCACGTACATGTTGGTGACCTCGCCCACGGCAAGCTGGTCCTTGATGCCAAAGTGGTCCAGGCAGGTACCGCAGGTGAGAATCTCGACACCCTGTTCCGCCAGGCCCTTCAGATCATCGAGCACCGGCGACCCCTCAACGGTGAGCTTGGCGCCGCCGTTGTAGAACAACATGGTCGCAGGCAGCTCCTCCTGCTGCGTCACGGCAAAGATAAACGCCTTCATGAGCTTGTGGCCCAGCTCGTCGTCGCCACGACCCATGCAATCGGTGTAGACGGAAATGACGAGTTTGCCCTTGCCGGCGCTGGCGTCGCAGAAAGCGGCACCGTCCTGCTCGGGGTCCGCAACGGCCACGGCACCGGCGGTCGCGACAGTCACGTGCCACTCAGCGTCCGAAATCTTCTCGACCGAGGCCGTGCAGCCCTTCTCCTGTGCCATCTTGGAGATGTTCTTCACGGCCGTCTCGTTATCGACCGAAGTCACGACGGCGCCCTCGCCATCAAGCTGTTTGAGTGCCTTAAGCGTCTTGACGACGGGCAGCGGGCAGGCATCGCCCATGGCATTGACTTCAATTTTGGTAGACATAGCTTTTTTCCTTTCGAATAAATCGTTCTAGAACGGTGCATAGTTCGATAAACGTGTCGTTAACGGGCAACGCGGACGGCAGGGCCGCCTGGCACCGGCTCGCACACGCGACCGACGACGGCGGCGATACGTCCTTCGGCATGCAGACGACGCGAAAGCTCATCCACATCGGCAGCAGGCGCCGCGATGAGCAGGCCGCCCGAGGTCTGCGGATCGTACAGCGCATCCAACATGCCCGGTTCCAGGTCATCGTCGGCCGCCACGCGGGGGCCAAAGAAGTCCTGGTTGCGGTAGGCGCCGGCTGGGATAATGCCAAGACGCGCCATGTCGAGCACCTGGTCAAAGAGCGGTACGGCCCCTGACGCAAGCTCAATCTGCACGCCCGAGCCCTCGGCCATCTCGCACGCATGCCCGATCAGGCCAAAGCCCGTGACGTCGGTACAGCCGTGAAGCTCGAGTCCCTCGGCCAGACGAATCGGCGCCTCGTTGAGGGTGCGCATCGAGTCAAACATGGCTGCGGCCTCGTCCTGCTCGATAAGCTCGCCCTTAATGGCCGTGGTGATGATGCCCGAGCCAACCGCCTTGGTCAGCAGTAACGCATCGCCCACGCGCGCACCGCTGTTGGCGAGCATACGGTCGAGCGCGACAAAGCCGCTCACGGACAGGCCGTACTTGGGCTCGTCGTCGTTGATGGTGTGGCCGCCCGCGATAGAGCAGCCGGCCTCGACGCACTTGTCGGCGCCACCCGCCAGAATCTGGCCGGCAACCTCGACGCCCAGGCAACTGGGTATGCAGAGCAGGTTCATGGCATGACTCGGCCGCCCGCCCATAGCATAGATGTCCGACAGCGAGTTGGCCGCGGCGATCTGGCCAAACAGGAACGGGTCGTCGACCATCGGCGGGAAGAAGTCGATGGACTGAACGAGGCCCAGGTTATCGCCAACGCGAAAGACGCTCGCATCGTCGGAGGTATCGAACCCCACGAGCAGGTTGTCGTTATGCACATTGGGTAAGTCGCCCAGGACCTGGGCGAGGGCTCCAGGAGCCAACTTAGCGGCTCAACCGCTCGCGGCAGTCATAGACGTGAGCTTAATCTGATCGTCAGCCATCGATACCTCCTCTCATCGGTCAATCATTTTCTCCCAGTATACGCATGAATGCGAGCCTGGGGCGGATGCATTAATTGAGCGCCTGCGCGCGAATCGCCGCGCCGATGGCACCGGCAAAGCGAGCCTGGGGCGAGGTGGTCACCGGCGACCCCAGTAGCTCGCCCAACCGCTCCACCACGAAGGCGTTCTCGCACAGGCCACCGGTCAGGTAGTACGGGGCGCCTGCGGCCTGCCCGGCCATGGTCGCCACGCGCGAGACCACGCTGTCGATCACGCCACGTGCGATGTTCTCGCGCGGCTCACCGCGACCGATCAGGCTGATAACCTCGCTTTCGGCAAACACCGTGCACATGCTGCTGATCTTGGTAGGCTCGCCGGAACGCGCCAGGTCGGCCATCTGCTGCTGGGAAATGCCTAGGCGGTCGGCCATGATCTCCAAAAAGCGCCCCGTGCCGGCGGCGCACTTGTCGTTCATGGCAAACTTGGCCACGCGGCCACTTTCAAGCTGAATGACCTTGGTGTCCTGGCCGCCCACGTCGATCACCGTGCCGTGATCGCCAAACAGGCGCACGGCACCGGTGCCGTGGCAGGTGATCTCGGTCACGACCTTGTGCGCATAGGGCACCGCGATGCGACCGTAGCCAGTCGCGATCACGCGCACGTCGTCGGCTGTCACGTCATAGCCGGCCGCTGCCAGTGCCTCGCGCAGCCGCTCGGAAGCATCGACCGAGGAGAACCCGGTTGGCTGCACGCACGTCCACGCCACCGAACCCTCCCCATCGACCACAGCAGCCTTAGCCGCCGTAGACCCGATATCGACCCCGATCCCTATCATGCCTCTCTCCTAATCAGCAAGAAAATCAAACGATCAGACACTGCTGCAACAACGGCCCTCTGGCGTCTGAGGTGCCCGAGATTCCGAGCGACAAGCCCGACGAAGCGTACTCAAGGTACGCGAGGAGGGTTGGAGCCGGAAGGTCGGGTGCCTCAGACGTCAGAGGGTTTCGATAAAGGCGGCGATGCGCGTCTCGATCTGGCCCATGTCACCGTTGCTGTAGTCGGTCTCGATCTTCATATACGGAATACCCGCACCCTCGACAGCTTCCTGCATGCGCGCACTCTCCACGTTAAAGGTGTGGCAGGCCTGTAGCACGCTCTCTACCACGCCATCGACATGATACTTCTCGCACATGGCAAGCGTGTTCCCCATGCGGCTGTCGTTGGGCGTCATGACCGAGCAGTTGATGTCCAGGTAGCGGTCGGCGATGGCGTGCAGGATATCGGGAGCCTCCGGGTCGATCATCATGGCCGCCGTGCGCTCGCCCGAGCAGTCGTCCATGCACACGACCACACCGCCGTTGGACTCGATAGTACGGCCGATCTTGTTGATCACACCGCCCACCGGACAGCCGGTGATCAGAATGCGCTTGGCATCCGCCGCAACCGGGCGCTCGCCCGCGTCGTAGGCCTCGCGCAGCTTGGCAACCTTTTGCTCCAGCTGCTGCGTATAGGCCTCGATATCAAAGCTGAACGTACCGGCGAACATGGTGCTCATCAGGTCGACGCCGCTCATGACCGCCGGCTGGTTGGCCTGCAGTGCGAACATCTCGAGCTGGGCCGCACGCAAGCGATTGCGACGACGGACAGCGGCGCGCAGGTCGTCATCGGTGATCGTGATGTCGTAGAAGTTCTCGAGCTCTTCCTTGAGCAGGCGGCACTCCTCGTACCAGCCTTCACGCTCGTAGGCGCGGTCGCGACCCTGCGGCAGGTGCAGAATGTGCGTGCGCTTGAGCTCGTTGAGTAGCTCGTACATCTTCTTCTTGCCGTCGCAGGTGGTCTCGCCGATGATCATGTCGCTAAAGTACGTAAACGGGCACTTTTGCGAGAAGGCAAAGCCGTACGTCGACTTGATGAGCGGGCAGAGATTTGCCGGCAGCACCTTCTCGGCCTCGGGAATCACCTCGTCGGACGTGCCGCACAGCGCCACGCTCGCAGCCCCCGCGGCATCGATAATCTCGAGCGGCGTGTAGCTGCACAGAAAACCGATCAGGCGATTGCCCGCCTGTTTGTAATCCTTGACGCGAATAAACGCCGCCTTGCGTTGTTCGTTAAACTCCTCAAACGTGCTGGGCAACGGCTGCTCAATATTTTCCGACATATAACTCCTAAACCTTTTAACCAACCAAGGAAGCGGCTTTCCCAGGTGCCCGAGGTTGCCGTGAAAGAGACGCGCCGCGTACTTTCGCACGCAAGCGACGGTTTGAACGGCAAGATCGGGTGCCTGGGAAAGCCGCCGGGACGGATAGCCCTAAATGGTTTCCAAGAAGGCCTCGATCCTGGTTTGCAGTTGGCCTGCATCCTCACCGGCGTAGTCGGTCGTGATGTGCATAAACGGAATGCCGGCTTCCTCGGCGGCCTTCTCCACGGCGAAGGACTCCATCTCATAGAGCGTGCAGAACTGCAGGGCCACGTCGACGATGCCGTCGGCATGCAGGTCCTTGGCCATCTGGACAATGTCCTTCATACGCTGGTCGTTGGGCGTAAAGACGGCGCAGTTGATCTTAAAGTAGCGCTCGGCGATGGCATCGAGCATCTCGTCGACCGTCTCACCGGACTCGTCGACCAGGTCCTTGTAATAGCGCGAGCCCGTGCAGGACTCCTCGCCTACCACAATGCCACCGGCTTTCTCGATGAGGTTGAACAGCTTCCAGTTGGGCACGGCCATGGGCGTACCGGTGTACAGGATGCGCTTAGTCCCCTTGGGCGCCACGCCCTCGCCGACCTCGACACGCTGCTCACACTCGGCCGCCATATCGTTAATGGCTCCGGTCAGACGTGGCGTGTCGTCCATAAAGGCGGCCTGAACGGTCAGCAGGCTGTCAAGACCGCTGATGGGCGCAGGGTCGGCAGCGCGCGTGGCAGCGAGGCGCTGCAGGGCGCGACGCTTCTCATTGACGGCGTGGATGGCGGCCTTCAGACGCTCGGGCGTAATCGTGACGCCGCACTCTTCCTCGATCTTGGCGGCGAGCTTCTTGACCTCGGCCTTCCAGGTCACGAGCGTCGACTCGTCGTGTACGTTGGGAATATCCATGACGTACATGTTCTTTTGCGTGGCAAAAAACTCGTAGGCCTTCTTCTTGCCATCGCAGGTGTTCTCGCCTACCACCAAGTCACTCGACTCAATGTAGGGGCAGACCTCGCCCAGCTTAAAGCCGGCAAAGCTCTTGATAAGCGGGCAGGTGTTGCGCGGCAGATGCTCCTCGACCTTATCGGTTGCCCAATCGGCACCCGAGCACAGGCCCACGGGAATACCGTCGCAGGCGAGCACAATCTCCTCGGGCACGTACACGCAGAACGAACCGACGATCTTGGTGGCCTCGCCGGCCTCCTTCTTGTCGAGCATCTCCTTAATACGGCCGCTGTGGATGTTGGTGGCCACAAAGTCCAGGTAGGACGTGGACTTGGGGCGATTGTTCTGCGTCAAGAACATATCGCCGTACATCTGGCCCACGGCGCCCAGCAGCATGTCGTGGTCGGCAAGATTCATGCCGAGGCTCTCCCACATCGGATGGAAATCGAATTCTTCAGCCATGGCGGTTCCCCTCTCGAACCAAAAACGGATAACAGCGGTATCGATGCACGACGGGCGGCGATTGCCCTGCCGTGCTCAAACCCGGAATTTTGGGGAACCTGCTTTGCGGTTGACTATTTAATTGTGCGTCGTCTCTCCCGGAGCCGTGAACATACCTGCTCATATGCGGCTCCGAGCGATATATAGGGCACGCGCGGCAACGCGGCGAATGTATGTCGTCTGCGGCATGTGCGCACCCTCCTTAACCAGTTGAGGTCAACTATATCAACGGTCATCGACCATGCGAACACCGTTGACAATCGTACGACAGCTGCGGGATGCGAACACCTCGCTGTCTGATAAATAATTATCAGATTGACAAGATTTTGTCATATAGAAATCGGCGAGCGGTAAAGTGGAAACAAAGCGGTCGAGGACTACCTCCTCGCCCGCATCGCCCACCGCATCAACGACAAACCAAATGGATCCTGCTGGCATCAAAATGCATGCGCAGCGTCTCGCCTGCTTGCGGCAGCTCGTCGACAGGCATGCCCACTTTGTTGACCTTCCACTGCAGACGCGTGGGCGCATCAGTACGCGGCACGTCCAACAGCACCAGGCGCTCAAAGCGTGAATCGCTCACTCGGGCCACGTGCAAATCATAGCTGTTGCGACCCCGCTCCGCGCGATTGTCAACATGGAAGTAGCTTGCGCGAATGCCCAGGTACGCCACATTATCGGGAACCTCGCGACCCACGTTAAAGGTCATGCCCCAGTCGAGGGCCTCAACTTCTTCGTCGCCGATCTTGCGCGCCCGGCTTGTGTTCTTGCAGCCCGTCAGACGCAGCGCAGCCAAGGTTTGCGGCCGGCGGACCACGTCCTCGACGGAGCCGATCTCCTCCACATGCCCGTTATGCATCACGCAAATGCGCTCGCACAGGCGGCATGCCTCGTCAATATCGTGGCTCACGTAGAGCACGGTACGGTTACAGACGTCGAACAGGTCGAGCATGTTCTGCTCAAGCGCGCTCTTGAGATACGCGTCGAGCGCGCTCATGGGCTCGTCGAACATAAAAATGCCCGGGTGTGCCGCCACCATGCGAGCAAGCGCCACACGCTGCTGCTGGCCGCCCGAGAGGCGCGCGGGATAACGGTCGGCAAAGTCGGCCAGTCCAAAGATGCCCAGGTAGCGCTCGGCAAGTTGTCTACGCGCTGCGGCGTCACCTGCACCCTCAACGCCGGCGCACACGTTATCGGCCACCGTCATATTAGGGAACAGCTGATAGTTTTGAAACATCAGGGCGCATTTTCGCTCCTGGGGCGAAAGGTTGATGCCCGCCGCAGAGTCAAAGAAGGTCACGCCGTTGACGACGATCTTGCCCTCGTCGGGTGTCTCCACGCCGGCAATGCAGCGCAACGTGCAGCTCTTGCCGCAACCCGAGGCGCCCAGGAGCGCCACACGCTCCTCGCCGGCCTCAAGCTGCATGTCGAGCATAAACCCGGGATAGCGCTTTTTGATGTCCAGAACGAGCGACATGGCTTATCGACCTCCCTGCGGCGCGGCATCATCGCGCATGAGCTCGGCCAGCGCCTCGCGATCGATACGCAAGGCATCGCCGCCCGCCGAGTCGAGCGAATCGCCCCGTCCGGCGAGATCTTTGGCCTGCTTCCGCTCCGCACGAGAAAGGCCCCGCTCGCGATACTTTTGTGAATGAGCGGTGTACATATTGATAAACAGAATGACCAGGAAACTGAACACGATTACGACGATGACCCAAAAGAGGGCTACCGACGTGTTGCCGCCCATCCACTCAAAGTAGATGGCGATGGGAATGGTCTGCGTAATACCGGCGTAGTTGCCCGCAAAGAACAGGGTGCAGCCAAACTCGCCCATGGCACGCGCGAAGGCAAGCACCGCGCCGGCTGCAATCGAGGGCCAGCCAAGCGGCATCATGAGCTTAGTAAAGATGCGACGCTCGGACCATCCCAGCGTGCGCGCGGCATCGAGCATCTGCGTGTCAAGGCTCTCGAAGGCTCCGAGCGCCGTACGGTAGACCAGGGGAAACGACACCACCACGGCAGATATCACCGCCGCGGGCCAGGTAAAGACGATCGAGATGCCGTGCGCGATGAGCCACTGGCCGACCCCGGTCGAGCGGCCAAACAGCATGAGGAGCAGAAAGCCGCAGACCGTGGGCGGCAGCACCATAGGAATCGTAAAGACCGAATCGAGCAGGCCCTTGATGCGACTCGAGGTACCCATAGTCTTCCACGCGGCGAACAGGCCCAGTGCAAAGGCAATCACCAGGGCAAGGCCACTCGTTTTAATGGACACCCAAAGCGGGCGATAGTCGATGTCGCCCAAAAAGGAGGCCAGAGAGGTCAAGGGACCCTGCTCATCCCGCAACACGACAGACGATGCTTCTACCATTTGAGCGCTATCAAGCCAACGCGCGCCGCCCTTGGCATCACCCGAGGCCGATGCAATCACCACATAGCGGTCCCCATCCGCACCACGCACATCAAAGCCATAGGTATACCCGCCGGCATTAAACGTTGTTTCCGCCGTGACATACCAAGGAAGATCCACGTCCCCAAGCTGCGCACCTCCCATGCAGTTTGCGCTGTCGAGCTCACAGACGAGGGCCTTGAGACCCGATACGCACTCGTTATCCTGCGGATCCAATTCATACTTCTCGACCGCCCTGGGCGATATCCACACCACAACGCGATCGGCAGCAGGCGCCACCACAAGGTCCACGTCCTCATCAACGGGAAACCGGTAGCCCTCAGGCTGGCCCTCCATGGCACGAGCGGTCCCCTTGGCCAACCGCTCAAAACCCTCGATCCCATAGGAAAGCCCATGAGCGGTCGCAGCAACCTGGGCCCCGTCCTCAGCGACCCCAGCAAACGCAAATCCCGGCACCCAGCAAAGCGCGAAGGTCAAAGCACAGGCGACAAGCATGCGGAATCTATTAAGCACGAAAAGCTCCAAGCGAATACAAGGACGGAGTGAAACACAAAACAATGGAATTATCGCGCCAAGCCGCACTACTCGGAAAGCTCAAAGCCGTACTTAGCCCAAATCTTCTGAGCCTTCTTGTTGGACAGGCAAAAGTCGATAAACGCCTTGGCCTCGTCGGCGTGCTCGGAGCCATCGGCGACAGCGCCCGGATACACGATGGGCTTATGCGAGTCCTCGGGACACACAAAGGCCTCCTCGATGCCGTCATAGCGGAAGATATCGGAGCTGTAGACAAAACCGGCCACGCAGTCGCCCGTAGAGACGTAAGACGCAGCGGTGCCGACCTTGTCGGCCAGGGCCACCTTGTCGGCAAGCTCGGGTGCATACTCGCCGTCGTCGCCCTCGGTGCCGGTGTAGAGACCCACAGAAGCTAAGGCCTGGTTGGCGTACTTGCCGGCGGGGACGGTCTTGGCGTCGCCGATGGCGATCTTGCCGTCCAGATTCGCGACGTTGGCGATGACCTCGATCTTGGTGTCGGAACCCTCAGCACGAATGATCACAAGGTCGTTGACGAACATATCCTCACGGGTGTCGGCATCGACGAGCTCGGCGGCCTCGGCGTCGTCCATGGTGCCTTTGGAGGCGGTGATGAGCACGTCGACCGTGGCGCCGGCGCGCATCTGCTCGACAAGGTCGCCAGACGCCTTAAACTGCGTGTCTGCAAACGTGGTGCCGGTCTGGTCGGTGTAGAGCTCTTGGACCTCGGGCAGAGCCTTCTCGAGCGAGTTGGCGGCAAAGACCTGCAGCTCGACAGCTTTCTTGGAAGATGCCTTAGCAGAACCGGCATCGGAGCCAGTTGGCTCAGACGTCTTGTTGCCAGAGCAGCCGGCAAGGCCAAGGCCGGCAGCGGCGACAGCAGAGAGCCAGACGAATCCGCGGCGAGAAACCATATCGAACATGTTCAACCCTTTCGGACCTTATGCCCGGGTACCCCACCGCGGGCTTTATTCTGTAATTAGATTATACTTCGGTGCGAATAACCTTGATTATCGACTTTATCCGAAC
>NZ_QRWO01000018.1:0-57289 GCF_003459655.1 Collinsella sp. AF19-1LB | reverse complement strand
AACAACTATTCGGGCAACTCTTGTCTTGGCATTGGTAGCAGTTGGTGGGAGCGCTCGGTGAACCCGAACAACTCCTACAGCTTCCTCAGGGTCAACACCGACGGCGATCCGTCGGACTACTACAACGCGACGTACTCGTATTGTGTCTGTCCCGCTTTCTCCTTCTAACCTTCGCACATGGACCTCTCCGGCATTTGCTGGAGAGGTTCCTTTACGTTATCTAGAGGTCTCATGGTTCCCAAGAGCAAACAGACTGAATCAGTCTCGACTGAATATCTCCGACAAGCACGGATTGTCTGGCGTGAACTCATTTCGATAGCCAAGAAGCTACCGAAATCCCGTGCCCTCACCGAGACGCAGTACATCTGTCGCGCCGGCTACGACCTGATGCAGGCAACGGCCGAGGCCGATGGAATCTACGCGATGACTCAAGTCGAAAGTGCCCAGAGGCTTTCCTGCCTGAATGATGCCTACGGACGGCTTTGCCTGATTGCGATGTTGATCGATGCCTGGCTGGACGATATGCCCCAAGTTGTCTACACGGAAAGAGACCAGAATGGTGCCGAAATTCAAGTCAAGAAGCCGTTTGTGAAGATGGAAAGGCTTATCTCGCTCGCTGGATCCGTGTCCAATACCATGAAGGTAACCAAAGGCGCGATAAAGTCGGAACGGCATCGCCTGAAGCAATTTGCGTCAACAGGCGAGACGGATAATGGAGAATTTTCCTAACTTCCCGAGGCTGTTTACCTCTCGATGCTCACCCTGTGGAGTGCCGAGAGGTGGGCATCCGTAGATTGGTAGCAATTGGTGGGAGCGCTCGGTGAACCCGAACAACTCCAACAACTTCCTCAATGTCAACACCAACGGCGATCCGTCGAACAACAACAACGCGACGAACTCGAATTGTGTCTGTCCCGATTTTCTCCATTTGGTCTGAGTAGCGCATCTCGTGAAAGCGGAATGGTAAAGGAGAAAAGGGGATACCCACCGGTCGGCGTCCCATTCGGCGCTGCGAATACAGGCCCCGGTGATGCAAGATGGGCGGACTTGCCTCTCGAAAGAGACGGCATCTGGATCGCATCCGCGGTTGTCAGGCACATCGGAATCGGCACCTTGAATAGGGGTGCAGCCGGGGCTTATTGATGATTTGCGAAAGGAGGGAGCTCCTTGAACCGCTCCCAACGGGCAAGGCGGCGTGAACGCCGAGAGAAGAGCCGTCGAGATCTGAGCCGCCGATCGCTCGAGGCGGTACCGAAGACGCCTGAAGACGTTTTCTCTTTCGAAAACCTATATAGAGCGGCTCGTGTATGTGCGAAGGGTACCTTATGGAAATCGGCTGCGATGAAGTTCGATAGGTACCGCGCCGTCAACTGTATCCGCCTGCGCGAGAGTCTGCTATCGGGTAAGTATCGCCGCCAGCCCCCAGTCCGCTTCACCCTTTGCGAGCGTGGCAAGATCAGGCATATCGTGGGGCCGCGCTACAAGGATCGAGTCGTCCAGCGTTGCCTATGCGATCGCTTTATCGTCCCTATGTTGTCGCGAAGCCTCGTCTATTCGAACTCGGCGAGCCTGAAAGGCAAGGGTACCTCCTTCGCACGCAGCCGATTCGAACGGGACATGCTTGCGGCACGCAGGAGATATGGCCCAGACGCTCGGGTTTTCCAATATGACGTCAAGAATTATTTCGGAAGCATCCCCTCGGTTCGGGCGCATGCCGTCCTGTCTGAAATTATCTTGAAGCCCTATCAAGGACGGCCTGAATCGGACTCCATGTCACGCCTCCTCGATATCGCCGCTCTCTATAGCCGCGAATCGGATTTCCTGACATTGGGCAATCAAGTGAACCAGCTTGCAGCGATCGCCTATTTGAACAGGCTGGATCACGCCTTCCATGAACTCCTCGGGCAGGGCGGGGCTGGCCGCTATATGGATGATGGCTACATTTTCTGCTCTGAAAAAGACCTGCCGTACATCCGCCATCTCTTCCTAGCGGGTCTTGAATCCCTGGGGCTTCAGCCAAATGCAAAGGCCTGCTTCTCCTCCCGCCTGAATCGGGAGCTGACGTTTCTCAAGATTCGATTCTCTTGCGCTGATGGCCATCCGTGCCGCCATCTCTCCCAGACCACACTCATCCGATATCGAAGGCACCTCAAGTCCCTTTGCTCGTCTGTGGATTTGCAAGAACTGCCGCCTGAAGTCATCAACGCATCTATCGCGAGCTTCAAGGGTGTCCTGTCCGTCTCCACCGCAAGGCACAGACGTGCTCTCGAATCGAAAGCCTTGTCGCCGCTTCGGACATTTACGGACATTCCCGGACAATGTCCTAAAACAGCCCAAAAATGTCCGAAAACGCCCCCATATGTCCGCAATTGCTTACCATCCACCGATAACACAGGAAATATATAACGGCGCACCGTTAACTATGCTAGTATCCTAGCTGTCAGGCCGCACCCCAAACGACCTGCCGGACAGATAGGATGACGATATGAACACTCTGATTGCAGGAGGCGGAGCCAAATCCGCCTCCTCCCTTTTGCGAAGTGAAAAACCTATAGGAAGCCGAATGTTCTACTTCGAGGACGAGCCGCACGATGACGGCACCTTCGTCCATGAGGCGGTTCAGTCGCTGGTAGGCGAGGTCGTGGATGTCGCTATGCCGTCCCCGTTCAAGGCACGCGGCATGGAGACCGTGCGCATGGAGATTGCCCAAGCATACCCCGCATTTTTCATCGGACGCCGAGTGAGCGGCCACAAGCGCGGCCTCGTTGTGAGCGTCCGCTATGCCGATATCTCGAGCGGTACCTGTATATCAGACCAGATCTCCATCGCGGTGCGCCGAATCGAGGCATCCCACAGCCGAGCGGCAGGCCATGCGACCCGCGCAAAGCGTGCGAACTTCATCGCAGACCTTATCGATTAGCGTTTCGAGAGAGGAACCGACATGTCCGATATCAACAACGTTTCCCTGACCGGCCGTCTGACGCGACCGCCCGAGCTGCGTACGACCGCGGGCGGCACGCAACTCCTGTCGTTCACCCTGGCGTTCAACACCTCGGTTCGAAACAGGCAGACCGGCGAGTGGGACGAAAGGGGCAACTTCATCGACTGCACCATCTTCGGCAAGCGTGCCGAAGCCCTGTCGCGCTATCTCGCGAAGGGCCAGAAAGTCGCAATCGCAGGCGAGCTCCGTTACTCGACATGGGACAAGGATGGCCAGCGCCATTCCAAACTCGATTTGATTGTCGCTAACATCGAGTTCTTGGCATCCCCTAGGACGCAAGCCCAACCCACGCAGCCATCTGCCCCGCAAGCCCCGATGCCTCCCGTCGTCGATGACTTCGATGACGATATCCCTTTCTAGGGGCGTGGGTTCGTTGCGATTCAACAAGAGCTCGGTAGGCGGTCAGGCGGCAATCGAATTCATCTTATTTGCTGTCATGCTGATAATAGCGTTTGCTTTTCTCATCATGACGTATCTGGACAACGGTGGATTTCGAGGCGGACGCGATTCGCCTGACGTCGAGCTGACGCAGACGGGAACCATCGAGGGCAAATATATTGACTCGGCGGGCTTCAGCAAGAGCTACTACGTCACCGTCCGAAACGGTAGTCACCAGGCAGACCACGAGGTTTCCCTAGCCGAGTACAACGCCGCCGCGGTCGGTGCGGATTTCCCGATCGTGCTGACCGATTCCGATTCCGTCAAAACCGATGAGGCTCAAGAGCAAGCCGACAACACCGAAGCAGATTCTGCCAAATCCCAGGCGGCTGAGCGCCAGAACAATGCCTACTGGCAGTGGTTTTGGACCCACCGGTTGCTCACGAACATGAGCGCGGCCGGCGAATAATCGTGAAGCATTCTGAGCCCGAACACCTTCTAGTTTCACAGGAGCGCTAGATGCACATTATCGAGAAACTTCGCGATATCTGGATGAGATACGGCAGCGGGTTCAATAACCTGAGCCCTTACGAGCAGGACGAGTTCATACATAGCGCATGGATCTTCGTGATCAAATGCGGCGTCCTCGCATGTATCGGCACATTTATCGTGATTTTGGAACAATCCTTCTAGTTTCACAGGAGTGATATATGCACGTTATCGAGAAACTTCGCGATATTTGGACGAGATACGGCGGCGGGTTCAATAGCCTCGCCCGCTGCGAGCAGGTCGAGATTCTGCATGGTGTATGGACCTTCTCACTCGCGCTCAGCTGTCTCGCCTGCATCGCCACGCTCATCGTGACGATCGTACGCCTGATTGAGCTCTTGGCGTAATCCCCTGACATACAACTGTATATACCTGGGCGGCTCTGTCAGAGCCGCCCTTGAAGAAAGGAAGCTGCATGCTCTTCGAATCTGTAATCTTCAGCCTGCTCCCCATCATCGTCGGTATCCTAGTCGTGGCGATGGTCTTCGAGTCCTGCTGGCGCAAATGCCCGCCGGACAAACTGATGATCGTATCTGGATTCGGTCAGATGCGCAGCGTCTCCGGCAAGGGTACGTTCGTTATCCCGCTCCTCCAGCGCGTCGACACTCTCTCCCTCGGTGCCGTGCAGGTGCAGCTGACCACCGAAAATGAGATCCCCACACAGGATGCGATCCTCATCCACGCCTGCGCCGTGGCGAACTTCCAGATTGGCCAAACTCCCGAGCTCATCGAGACTGCGTCCAAGAACTACCTGAATATGGACAAGGAGGAGATGACGCGCCAAGTCACCGAGGTCATGCTGGGCAAGATGCGCGAGGTTATCGGTCAGATGGATCTGAAGGAGCTCATGCGCGACCGCGAGAGCTTCAATGCAAAGGTCTTCGACGGCTCCAAGGACGACCTTGCCAACCTCGGCCTCGAGCTGCGCACCTTCAACGTCCAGGACTTCTCCGACTCCCAAGGCATCATCCGCTCCATGGGCGCCGATCAAGCGGCCGAGATTAAAAAGGAAGCCGAGTTGGCGCAGATCAAGGCGGCCGAGGAGGTCGCCATCCGCCAGAACCAGCTCGACCTGAAACAGGCCGATCTCAAGAAGCAGGCCGACAAGGCAAAGGCCGAGGCCGATATGGTGAAAGCAACCGTCACGGCCGAGAAACAGCGCGAGCTCTACATCGCCCAGCAGGAAGCCGAGATCGCCGCGGAGACCAAGAAGGTCGAGCTTGCCGAGCGTCAGGCGGACGTGAGGGAGCGCGAGCTGAACGCGACCGTGAAGAAGCAGGCCGAGGCCGACCGCTACGCCGCAGAGCAGGCAGCCGAAGCCGATCTCTACAAGCGCACGAAGCAGGCGGAGGCCGCCCGCATCGAGCGTCAGAACGCCTCCGACGCCGAGCTGTATTCCGCTCAGAAGGACGCCGAGGGTATCAAGGCGAAAGCCACGGCAGAGGCCGAGGCTACGCGCCTGAAGGGCGAGGCTGACGGCGCATCCGAGAAGAGCAGGGGAGAGGGCATCGCTGCCGGCGTGAAGGCCCAGGCACAGGCCTACAACGGCATGGAGAACCCCTATCTGCTCGCCAACCGCTACATCGACATCATGCCCCAGGTGGCCGAGCAGGTCGCGAAGCCGCTGACAGCCGTCGACTCCATCAAGATGTACGGCTCGGGCAACGCCCAGAAGCTCGTAAAGGAGACCACCTCGATTGTCGACCAGGTCGCATCTGGCCTGAAGGACAGCACGGGAATCGACCTGCCGTCCCTGCTGAACGGCCTGATTTCGAGCTCCGATACCGATACCGACCCTGCAGAAAGCCCAGTTGACTGATGGCGGTCCTGCTGGTCGTCTCGGCCTTGCTGCTCGACTTCCTCGGATGCACGATGCCCCTGTCATGGATAGCGGACACCAAGGGCATCAAAGCAGGCGTCTTTCTGATTTGGCTGACACTCGCTATCGTTGCCGTCCTGATGGGATTGCTGCATCGCGATGAGCTGGCGGGGGTGAACCCCCTGTTGACGGCAGGTCTTGAATCAATCTGCCTAGTCTCCGCGATCTATCCCTTGTTCGGTTTCGCTACGAGCTTGGCTCCCTGCGGTACCGCCCAGATCAACACGGTAACCGTCCTTGCCATCTTAGATCTCCTTGTGTCGACCGCAGGATATGTTTCCCTGCTTTTAGGAACGGTCTGGCTCATATTTTTCTAGCTCAAGGGCTATGTGGCTCCGCAGCTGATTTTCTTCCCCCGCAACCCAGACGGTTGCGGGGGCTTTTCTTTGCCGATTGGACCCATCCCACGCAAATACTAACGACGCACCGATAATCCTCAGATAATGCTTGCATTATGCCGATAGGCTGTTATCATATAGTTAAGTCAAAAGCGTGCCCCAAGCGCTGATTGACGGACAGGAAGATGACTACGCGACATCTATAAATATCGCAAGGTAACGGACGGTACGCCGCCCGTTACCGAGGCTATCTATGTCTGTAATTCCGTTCGGGGTCGCACGAAACCGAAGGGAGTCCGATGATGGGTGCCGATGGCGTGGCGCAGGTCGCAAGGACGATTGCAGTAATCAACAACAAGGGCGGGGTCGGGAAAACCACCGCGAGCAAGGCCCTCTGCGAGGGCATGGCCGAGCGCGGGTTTAACGTTCTTCTGATCGATATGGATGCCCAGGCGAACATCACGACTTGGATGAAGGCCGAGACCGCTCCTGCCGTCCCCACGGTCTTCAATCTGCTCGAGAAGCCCAAGACATCCCTCTCTGATTGCGTCCAGTTCATGGAAGGTTGCGACATCATCGCTGGCGACATCACGATGAAGGATCTCGATTCGGTCCTCTCCCAAGGCCTCGGTCGAGAGTTTCGCCTGAAGCGGGCCTTGGAGCCTGCGATGGACGTCTACGACTACATCGTCATCGATTGCCCCCCGTCCCTCGGTCTTTCTACCTTGAACGCCCTCGTCGCGGCAGACGACGTGGTTATCGTAACCGAGCCGTCGATGTTCTCGATTAACGGTTTCGGCAACGTCTACGACCTCGTCGAGTCCATCAAAGCCGACTATGCGTTCAACCCCGACCTCAATATCGACGGCATCCTGCTCAACAAGTACAGCAAGGACGAGGTCGCATCCCGCGCCGCCGACGAACAGCTTCCCGCGATCGCCGAGCTCGGCCACACGAAGCTCTACGCGGCGCGCCCGATGAAGCACAAGGCGATTGAGGACGCGGCGAACAACAAGGAGCCGCTGTTCGGCTTCCGCCCCAACGATGCCGCCGTGGCCGAGTTCCGCAAGTTCGTTGACGAATATCTGGGCGGCGAATAGCCATGGGCGCACCATCGAAGAACCGCATGGATCTCACGGCCGACGCGAAGCGTGCCATGCTGAGCCGGCGTTCGGGGAGTCCGTCCGTGCGCTCTGCGGAAACTGCCAAATCGACAGGCCCCTATCCCTTTGGCGATGAATGCGTAAAGGGAATGGCGGCGGCGATCAAGGCCGCGTACTCGAAGGAATACGCTGCGGCTGACTTCCCGCGCCAGACGCAGGTCTCCTTCAAGATTGATTCCAAGGCGGTAGACCGCATGAAGGTCGCAGCCGTCACCCACCACATCCGCATGCGCGATCTTTGGGCGATAGCGACCGATATCGTCATCCAAGCACTCGATGAACTCGATAGGGAAGGAATTTAAATGGACGAGATTGAGGATATTACCGGAACCTCGCTTCGGGATTGGCAGGTCAAGCGGGTCTTGGAACCCAAAGACGCTCTCATTCCGAAGGGCATGAAGACGCTTGCCAAGACGCTTCGCCACGCGGGGCAGCTGCTCGCGGTGGCGACCGCTTCCAACCCCGATGATTCCGGAATTCCTTTCTATGCCTTTATCACCGTCTCCAGCAAGGACCGCTCCGAGATGAAGGCGTTTATCTGCGAGCTGACCCCCGAGCAATACGAAGACCTATTCGAAGATGAAAGCGAGTGACCCTATGTCCGATTCTGCAAACAAGCTGCCCGTCATGACCGATGAACAGCGCCGTGAGAACCTTGAGAAGGCCACAGCCGTCCGAAAAGAGCGCAAGGCCTTACTCGATTTGGTCCGACAGGGTTCCGTCGCCTTTGAGCAGGCTTCGGCCGACCCCAAATACTGGCGCATTCCCGTGGTTCGTCTGCTGATCGCCGTCCCAGGCATCGGCAAGGCGAAGGCGACCCAGCTCATGGCCCAAGCTGGCATCGCCCCGAATCGTCGAGTCAAGGGCCTCGGTTGCCGCCAGCGTGACTACATCATCGACCATCTCCCCGCATCCAAGGGTTAAGCCATGCTCTCATTTGCGGTGCTCGTGTATTTCGCGGCGGTCATATCAGTCTATGCTGCCGCCATGGCCCTGCTCCTTTGTCCTTGGCTGGCGAAGGAGCTGCGGCGTCGTCTCCCTCGTATTTGATCGATTCTATTTCACGGGTCGGGTTTCACGCTTTCCCGACACCCCATTTGTTTGACTCCTTTCCTTCCTTTATGTGACACGTGCCTGAGTGGAAGACGGCGCCGCAGCCCCCTCGCCATATAGCTGCCGACATGCTCGGCGCGCTGGACTCTGTTCGAATTCCATTGTTCTCCCCATTTATCCCTACAAGCAGTGGTTTCTCGACACGCCATAGAGTCCATCGCGCCGAGTAAGTCGGCGAATTTCCCTACGCCTATAAATAAGATTGGTGATCCGATATGAGCCAGCTGACTGCTGTCGATATTTCCGATAGCGATCGTTTTGAACTCGCAGAGGTCCTCAAAGAGGAATCTGAATCGAGCTCCGCCCCTCGTCCCCTTGAGGACATCCTGCAGGAGACCTGCGACGACGATTTCGACCCCATGAGCCAGCGCAGTTGCTACGAGCTACTCTCGGCATATATCGCCCGCCCGACGGCAACCATCGTGTCGAAAAACGGACATTCCCCCTGCTCGAATTGCGGTACCGGCATCCCATATCACACCCGCTTCGCCGCATACTGCCTGGGCTGCGGAGCCGTTTTCAGCATCTAATCGCACGCATGCCGACCCCGCCGCGCCGCTTCGCTCACTGGGACGACATGCGTTGGGACGCAAGTTGATAGCCATCCCCCCTTATAGAAAGCAGTATCCGAATGGAACCGACTTCAAATCCGATCGATCCTTTTCCCCGCATGGAGCCCGAGGAGCTTCGCGAGCGCCGAAACGCCCTGAAACTCAAGACTTGCCCCTTCTGCGGCGGGGCTGTGAAACCCCGCTGGGCTCCGTGGCTGGACGGGGCTCCGTGCTGGGAAATCGAGCATACAGATATCGAGCAGGCCGTCGCCGCCAAATGTCCGATCGAGATGGGCGGCTATGACTCCCTGGAGCAGTTGCAGCAGGTATGGGATGCCCGCTGCCCTAATGACTCCGCTCCCATGACTTACAAGGACGCAAACGATGCCGGCGCGTAAGTACAAGCTGGAACGGACGGCCTTTATCGGGTGTCCGAACACCTCCTACATGGATGTAGACGATGCTAAAGCCTGTCCCTTCTGCGGCAGCACGCAGGTGACCATCTATCCCTTCGGGCGGGGTGCGACCTCATATGTCGAGGGAGTTCCTACGCTCTACTTCTCCTCTGCCACCTGCAAATGCCAAGGCTGTACCGCAGAGATAGACGGTCCCCAGCGCAAATCGATTATCGAGGGCGAGGACGAATACAACGCCTGCATCGCCGCCCTTAAGACTTGGAACACTCGATATAGGGAAAAGTAGGGGGAATTGATTCATGGCCACAAATTGCAATATCAATTTTGGGACTCTCGAGCGGTCTTTAGGCGAGATTCGCGCGGAGCTGGAGCGGCGCAACGAAATCGAGGAGGAGAAGCTCCACGTCTTGAAGAAAATCGAGAAGGGTCTCCGAATGAAGTCGGACAGATAGCCGACTTTGCTGAATCCCATAGAATCAGGAGGCATAAATTGGGACAGCGTGAAGAGATGACAGAGGAGCTGTCCGAGCGTGTCTTGGCTCGGTTGCGCCACGAGTATTCCCTGGTGGCGTCCGAGGTCTGGGTGGATGATGATCACCGCGTCGATTTCGTCGCATTCAGGCCTGAACGCTTATCACCGTTTCCATCTTCCATCGAGCGGGGTGAGTTCGTCTTCGTCGAGGTCAAGTCGTGCATGGCCGATTTCAAGAGCGGTCACGGCCTGACCTTCCAGGGTGATTTAAACTGGCTTGTCTGTCCGCAGAGTCTCGCCGAATCACTCTACCAAACGCTGGGGCTCCCTAAGGATGCGCAGGTCTTCTGCCCGGACAAAGGGGGTCGCCTGCGGAAGAAATTCGATCTCAGCATCGGCGCGGGGAGCAGCCGCATCGCACCCGCCTCCGAGTTACTGTATCGAATGGTGAACCATAGCTACAACACTTGGCGGACCTCACGCGGTGTCTTCGGCTCATATTGCCCTTGGTGCTCCCCATACAATCCCAAGCCCCTGGGCGATATCGATACCGTCAGCGGGGACATGGACCTGATTGACGGGATAGGGCTCACGCTCGATGTCAGTGACCCACATGGGGCGCATTTGACGATGTCCCACGACAACGGCATCGACTGCGCCTATATTCCCATCAACTATTGTCCGATCTGCGGGCGAAATTTTCGGAAGGATAGATAAATGACCGTTATCCAGTATTGCCGTCACGAGGCCAAATGGCGCGATCTCGTGATTATCCGAGCTAACGGATGGGTGGAGTGCTCGGCCTATATCGAACACAAGAATTTATTACGCCTGCCGCCCGATATAGCCAATGCCGAGGTTGTCGGCGCAGAGCGCGGCTGGATTCGCATCGCGAACCGGTTAGGCGGGTTAGAAGATGCCCCATGCATCTATCTCGATATCAAATAGGGAAGTTAAAGGAGGCTGATTATGACCGTTATCGAATACTGTTGGCATAAGACCAGGGTGTACGAACTCGTGATTATCCGAGCATACGGACGGGTGAGGTGCTCGGCCTATATCGACCACGAGGATTTATTTCGCCTGCCGCGCGATATAGCCAATGCCGAGGTTATCCGCTCAAAGCGCGGCTATATTGACATCGCAACTCGCGAGGGCGGCGCATGGAGTTCTCCGTGTGTCTATCTCGATATCAAATAGGGAAGTACTCTGAATGGATCGAGACGAGATTGCAGTCATCATTCCCTGCTATAACGAGGCGCTGACCATCGGCAAGGTGGTCGAAGATTTCAAACGCGAGCTGCCAGCCTCGACTGTCTACGTCTACGACAACGATTCGACTGATGCGACGGCTGCGATCGCGATGAGGCACGGCGCGACCGTCCGATTCGAGCCTCGCCGCGGCAAGGGAAACGTCTGCCGGCAGATGTTCCGCGATATCGATGCCGCCTGCTACCTCATGGTGGACGGCGATGATACCTACCCAGCTCAAGCAGCGAGAGCCCTTTGCGAACCGATTCTAAGCGGACGAGCCGATATGGTGGTCGGGGACAGGCTGTCTAACGGGACGTACGCTAAGGAGAATAGGCGTGCGCTCCATGGCTTTGGCAACGATTTGGTTCGCGCCATGATCAAGTGGATTTACGGCTACGAATACGCCGACGTCATGACGGGTTTCCGCGCCATGTCCAAGCCCTTCGTCAAGACGTTCCCCGTTCTTTCAGACGGCTTCCAAATCGAGAGCGAGATATCAATACATGCCGTCGACCGCCGTTGGCGCATCCAAAGCGTCCCCGTAGACTATCGAGACCGACCTGAAGGTTCGCAGTCGAAGCTGAATACCCTGTCCGACGGCATTAAGGTCGTCGCAATGGTCGGCACCCTTTTCAAGAACTATCGACCCCGGAGTTCTTTTCCCTGATCGCGCTTTTATTCTTCCTCGCGGGGATTGCGCTAGGTGTCCCCGTCATTCACGAGTTCGTTGCGACCGGGGTCGTGCCCCGCTTCCCGACTGCGATTCTCGCGGCGGCATTGATTTTCCTCTGCGCTCTTTCGCTCGCCACCGGCTTTATTCTCGATGCCGTGGCGAAGTCGGATCGCAGGCAGTGGGAGCTTGAGGTCTATCGCTCTTTTCTTCATCCCAACAACAGCACGAACGATAAGCCGTGGTGGGCATCCGAGTTCCAGCCGCGAGGTAGCGACCCCTCGGCTTTATAGTTTCGTTTCACCGCGTAAATCTGAAAAGATTTACGCTCTGCTGACTTTCGTGCAGATATTTAGCTATAATAACTATAGTTAATGCGAACGTTCCCCAAGCGTTCCAATGGACAGGATGTAGTCGAAATGAATATCTACGAATCGCCCGCGCATTTGCCCGATTTAGACACTCGAATCCACTTCGCCGCAAGGCTCCGCCACAACTCGCACTGTCATTTCGCGGCGGGCATACCCATCTTTCCCGCTGCAATCGGCGGCATCATTGAGGAGACGGTCGCCGACGAGATGCCCTTTACCGATGAGGATACGCTGGGCATGCTTGCGAACCTGATTGACCCCGGCACCTGCGAGAACCTCAACGGGCCGCAGACCGGACACTTCACGTGCTCCGCTTGCGGGGCGGACGGCCCGCTCGGCAAGGTTCGCCTGCCCGATGATAGTTGCAAGAACGGATGGAGGGTCGAACTCATAAAGAGCTGCCCCTACTGCGGACGCAAGGTCGTGGCCCCCAAAGGGACGCTTTTTCAGGTAATTCCGGACGGCACTAAAGCCCGTCAAGACTGAAAATAGAATCGAGACCCCATATGGATAACCTAATCAACGTGAACCGCGAGATGGCCGGTGCGCTCCGTTCCCTTGCCCTTGCAGGTCCCAAGCCTGTCAGTGAATACGTCAATGTCGCCGCTGCACTGTCTAAGCTGGGCATTGAATGCCACAATGCCGAAGGGGAACTCCTTTTTGAGAGGCGCGACGCGCTCACACTTGCAGACTATATCGATCGCCCTGTAGGTGATTCCGGCTTCCAAAGGCAGATTCGTAGTGATATCGCCATGTCCCTCCGCTATGCAGTCTCGGACGCAGTCTTCGAGGAAATATCGGACGGCGATACTTTGGGCCAACGAGGCCTGCTGGACCTTTGCGACCTCGCCGAGGCTCTCGGCTTGGACGTGAAGTACTACAACGAGGAATATCCAGCGGTCGAGCAATGTGCCGCAAGAGACTTAGCCGACAAGATTGACGTGCAGACATGTAGATACGTCCGCGAGCGGGTTGGCGTATGGATTTGCGACAAATGCGGCCACGATGAGGGGAAGTACGGCGCCCATTCCTACCGCCATTGCCCCATCTGCGGCCGCAAGATCGAGAAGACGGTGGGGTAAAAGGTGCCGGAGGAAACCAACGCAATGACATCTCGGGAATGTCGCGCCTTATGGCAGGCTCTTAAATTTCAATATGCGGACATCGAGCCATATGATTTCGATGCCCTGCAGGGATATATCGCTCTCGAATGTGCCGAATCGTGCCGCAAGGGCGAGACTCCACGCTATACGATTCCCCGCCGCAAGGACGACAGCCTCTGCTGTAAGATGAACCCCGACGGTGGCATCCTAAGGGCATACCTGAAAATCGACTGTCCCGGCCAGTGGAACGGCCGCGAGGCGGTCAGTTTCAACTCCGACGGCTTTATCGGCTTCTGCGGCTGGGCTGACTCGGTCAACAGCCAGCCGTTTTACCGCGCCTGGCGCGCATGGTGCTGCAACTATATGACATACAAGCTCGAAGATCCGATAGTCTTGATAATGAATGGGATGGAAAATGTTTGATACTGCTGATTGTGACCGTATCCATAGCATGCATGGCGATTCGGTCATCGTAGACCCCGCCGAGCTCATCGGGCTCGCCGAATACCTTGAATCGATAACGAACACGGTGTACTGGGAGGGCAGGGCTATCTGCGGCGCGGGAAACGATATCTCCAAGCGCCTGCGGGAGATAGTCTACCAATCAAGGCCCTGCTGAAAGGAAACTGTCTTGGATATACTTCCATGCCCCTTTTGCAGCAACACTGACATAGAGCCGACCCGATACGACGTCGACGTCTGGGACGATAAGGACGGAAACACCCTTTATTGCGTCCGCATGATCATGAACTGTGGCGAGTGCAACATGCATATGATCGGTCCCGACGGGGTGGCCGAGACCATAGACGATGCCGAAAGCGCCGCGCGAGAGGGATTGATTCGCCAATGGAACACGAGATTCAAGAACTGACGGGAGCTGTAATTGGAGTTCTGGATTAGGATCATATTATTCGCTTTTGGTTTGGCTTGGATGATTTACATTTTAAGTGCCGTCTTAACGGCGCATAAGTCATCCCCAAAGCGATTCGATCTGTGTAGCGCCTTGGCTGTAATCATGGGATTGGCTCTAATGGCTTTATTGCAGGCAGGCGTTCCGACGGGTCTCGAAGCTGTAGATGGAAACGTCGAGGCTGTCGAGACCAATCCCTTGGTTTCGCTCAAGACCGATTCGCGCCTTGACGGCAAAGCGGCGCTATCTTTTGGATACCTCACGGAACAGGACGAGTATGTTGTGATGGTGAGAAAGGGCGATGGAGGCTATCGTAGAAAAAGTTACCCAGCCGACGATACAGTGGTGTACGAGGATGCAGATGCCGATGCTGCGAGGGTCGAAGTAGTCGATCAACATGTGGTCATCCGTGAAACTCACGAGTTTCCTATAGTAGGTGAGTGGACACGCGATCGACGAGAGCTCTCAAAGCGCGAGATACGCATGCATGTCCCCAAGGGAAGTATCGTCCAGGGAGAATACGACTTCCAATAGATACTCTTGGCGCTTGCACAATTCTCAAAAGGCGGTCGAGAGATCGCCTTTTTTAGTGTTCTTTCACCGATTGGATCTTGTATCCGGCTCCAAATACAACTATACTATGCGCTATCAGCGGGACGGAAAGCGGCTCGCAACCCAATATGAGAGGACGTTCTCCAAATGACATTCCATTGCCTGATAGTCGGAAGCAGGGGATATACCGATTACGCCTCATTCAAGGCGAAATGCGATGCCCTGCTTGCCGGCAAGACCGATATCGAGATTGTCTCGGGCGGTGCATCCGGCACCGATGCCATGGCGGAGCGTTATGCCCGCGAGCTCGGCTACTCGTTGCAGATTTTTCCCGCCGAGTGGTCCCGATATGGGAAACGAGCAGGTTACGTTAGGAACCGCGAGATGCATTCCTATATCTCCACCCATGCCGACCGCGGCGTTATCGCCTTTTGGGACGGACACAGCAAAGGCACCGCCCAGAGCTTCGCCCTTGCAAAAGAGTTCGACAACCCTATTAGGATTATCAGGATTGACCCTCGCCATGGCATTTATGCCACATGATTTCATAGGTATGTCTTATCGCCAGACCGTTATATCCAACGGAAACTGACGGCGCGTCGTTTTCCTGTGCTAAAATCAACGTCAGTTAATGCGTTTCCCCAAGACGCATCGGACAGGAGAAGAACAAGCGCAGCTCGGCAAAACCTCTCGGTCTGCGCTAGATTATAGGCAGGGCTGAACTTGCCGAAGGGCTGACCGATCGGTCGGGGAGACGCATCCGTACTTGGATACGAAAGGATGCGAGACAAATGACCCGACATACCGAAAAGAGCCGCCCGTGAAAATCTCCAATGCGAAAGTCAGACAACTGCTAGAGTTCGGCATCGCGCTCTTCTTTGCCGTAGGCACCTCGTTTTTGGCTCAAGGCGCTGGATTCTTCGGTGTCTCCGCTGCCAATCAGTTTGTCACGGCTCCCCATTCTTCTGATGCAACCTCGACCGCAAGCCAGCCGATTTCGATTCCTGGCTACACCGGCAACCCGTCTGTAACGCTTTCGGATACGAGTGGTTTGTCACCTAAAACGGCACCTACTGATCCGATTCTCCCAGATCTCGATTCGAGTGGCCGCTGCGGCTCAGTCGAGATGGTTGTGTCTCTTGAGACGGCTCCCGCACGAGGGGAGAAGCGTGGCTCAATCGGAATGGTGAGGCCCTCCGGTTGGCACACGGTTCGCGACGATTCCCTTGATGGCAAGTATCTGTACAATCGCTGCCACTTGGTAGCCTGGTGCCTGTCTGGCATGAACGCCGAGAAGCGCAACCTAATCACGGGAACCCGCTATATGAACATCGAGGGCATGCTGCCCTATGAGATGCAGGTGTGCGACTTTATCTTTGCCGGCGGCGGTCGCGTTTACTACAAGGTGACCCCCGATTTCCGTGACGGCGAATTGGTTGCCCGCGGTGTCCGCATCCAGGCGTACTCCTTGGCGGATAAGGGCAAGAGCATCGATTTCGATGTCTACTGCTATAACGTTCAGCCTGGCTACAGGATTGATTACGCCACGGGCGAAGCGACGAAAGTAAATTGATTTGATTTCAGAACGGAGATTCATACATGTACACAACGGTGACTTTTATGGGGCGCGACGTGACTGCCAATGCGGAGGATGAGCTCCCGATCAAGAACCACCTTCCTGCTGACCTGGGGGCGAGCTTCCGCACGCTGAACCAGTGGCTCAATCGCGGTTTCGCGCCAAAAGCGAAGGCCGTTGGATATAGGATGCATCCTTCGGTCATGGCTCGGAGAACGTATGTCTATTTCCATGAATCGGATGTTGAGGACGATTGCGGTCACAGCCCGGCCGACTCGGCCAGCTACCTCAATGAAAAACAGGTGGTTCAGAGCGCCTTAAAGCAAAGCACGGGCTCAGGCGGCTTGACTGCAATCGGCATGAAAGGCCTTATGGACTAGGTGGTTGTTTTGGAAGAGCCCGGAAACGAGACGCGCCTACCTATTCCATGGGGCGCCGTTATCTACGCCGCGATAATCCTAGCGGCTATCGGCACGGTTCTACTGATAAGGTCGTTCGTTATTGAGCCGTTCAGCATCCCCACCGAATCGATGTGCGATACGCTTCGAGTCGGCGATAGCGTGCTAGCTGAGAAGATTACCCTGGAGTTGGGTGAAACCGCCTCTGCGGGGGACGTTATCGTCTTCGAGAACCCCGAAAAGGGCTCCGAGAAAGACGTCCTATGTAAGCGTGTTGTCGCCTGCGCCGGACAGACGGTCGATATGAAAAACGGATCGGTATATATCGATGGGAAGAAAATCACGGAGGATTACGCGAAGGGCGATTCCTATCCGCTGTACCTTGGAAAGGGCAAGCATATATCCTACCCCTATAAGGTTCCCGAGGGCGAGATTTGGGTCATGGGCGACAACAGGGAGAATTCCGCAGATTCCCGCTATTTCGGCCCGATATCAGAGGACAGCGTGATAGGCATCTGCGTCATGCGCTACCTGCCTTGGAACCGTATCGGCCTCCTTTGAGACATATAGTTTGACATTTAGTCATACTCAAAAGGGCATCCTTTAATGGATGCCCTTTTCGTAAATCTCTTTGTTATTATTCTCATTTTGATCTTGCAGCCCTGCCCATATTCAACTATACTATATGGCAACAAGCGGGACGAACGGCGTCCTGCAGACCCGAAGGGAGATTCCCTATGAATCGTAAATTGGACGACTTCCTCTTCTATTTCCCGAGGATTGTCATGGCGCTGATTGGCGTAGCGTCGTTCGCTTTCAGTGCATGGTTCAGCCAGTTCTACTACCTGTACCTGAACTGCATCGTATTACCCATCTCTTGGGCTATTACTGCATATGGCATCGAGTGTGCTAGCCAAGTGGTCAAAGCCTACCGCTGCTCGCTTTAAACGCCAACAGGGGAGCGCAACAGCGCTCCCTACCTTATCGACCTATACCTTTTGGAGAAAGGAAACCGCAATGACCGAGGAAACCATGAGCCTGGATGAAGTCGCTAAGGAGTGCCGCCAAGCGGCCGAGGAGTTGGCAAATAAGCCCGGATGCGCTAGGGATCTCGATGCTCTCATGGACGAGAAGCACACCGAGTTCGGCCGAACCCTGTACGGCACCGACAGCGGTTGCAGCGATGCCCTGAGGGCCCGATTTGAAGCCAACAGGCGCAACAACCGAGCGGACGCGATTGAGAATCTCGAGGCTCTCGCAACGCTGCTCGAACGTCTCCCTGCGTGCGATTATTGCGGCTTCCAGATGACTGGATACGACAGCTATTTCTCGCAGGTCATATTCGGCGCAGTGGAGGTTCTCAAGAACAACAACTAGCCCTGAACAAAAGGCGGTCGCAAGATCGCCTTTTTTCGTGCAATTTTCCCAGACAGATGTTGTATCTTATCTAATATGCAACTATACTATATGTCAACAAGCGGGATGTAAAGGCGCCCCGCAAACCCGTAAGGAGACACTCTATGAACGACAACGTCTTGGCGGTTATTTTTACCCGACCCGAGGACGATGACTACGAAACTGTTGACCTGTTCGAGAGCTTTGCCGATGCTCGCGAGTTTATGCTTGAAGATTGCGCCAATCTAGTCGCGGAGTTCGGCGATGGGCTAGATATCGACGATAACCTTCATGAGTTAACCGTCCGATGGGTGGGGACACCGCTTTGGAAATGGTCTATCAAGAAGCCTCGCTTTCATTAGGCAAGATATTGTCGATCTCAACAGCAGGAGGAACCCCATGAAGGAATATTCCGATCAATTCTTTGAGCTCAAGTGGCATGAGCTGGGAAACGTCCCGATTAGTTGAGTAGATTGACGGCCGCATGCGCATCGACGCATACGGTTGAAAGGAGGACACGATGCAACCGAATCGCAAGGAGATCGAGACGATTGCTAGGGTTCGAGCCATGAACCATGAGGCGCAGCGCCTGATGGGCAAGGTCAAGGCGCTTGAAGATCCCGAACCGGGGGCGTTTCGAGACCGCATCAATGCGAATTACGACCAGATGCGCCTGGCGATGGAAAGAATTGGACTTCTGCTTGAGGTGAGATTGCATACGCCCGAACGGAATGGCGCCGACTATATATTCCAGAAACTAGACAGGGACTTGGATATCCTCGATTATGAGATTGGTGTCTTGGACACCCTGATTGACCTCTGGCAGCTTCAGAACTTTTAGACAGCTCGCCGGACAGGTGGCAACTAAAAGGTTGCCTCCTGAATCATCTGAAACGAGAAGGGAACGACCATGAAGAAGATTTACAAATACACCGAGACCCGTTCTTGGTATTTCGAACTCGACGTTGACGAGAAAATGCAACCCGAGAAGGCCCTGACGGCATTACAGTGAACTGCTTCAATTACTATCTGACCGACCGCGCCGAGGACGAGTTTGCCTGCGGATGGAGTAAAACGTCAGAAGACGAGAAATCCCCCTGCACTGATCGCGCTACCGAGTATTTCCGAGGGGTTGCGGAAAGGGAGCTAGCGGGAGAAGCCCGAAATATGGTTCTGAAATCATTGAATGGGACAGAATAACCTGAAATGAAATTAGTAGCTCCATGGCTGCTTTTTTCTGGACTATTTTCCTGAATGACCTTGCGTCCTCCTTTGTAAACAACTATACTATATGCCAACAAGCGGGATGAATGGCATCCTGCACGCCAGTTAGGAGATATTGATATGAGCTGCTACGTCGTTTCCGATCTCACGATTTCCGCAATCGTCGCCGCAATGGCAGACACCGATTTCGAGCCGGCGAGCTTGAAGGACGAGGAGTCGGGCGTCAAGTACAACCCCGCGACTTGCGGCCAGATTGTCGGGCAGATGCTTCTCGATGCCAATTACGCTTCCGTCAACGAGTACTACGGCAAGCATACCCGCGCCCATGAGTTCAAGCTCACGCAGAAGCAGGACGGGAAGCCCTTCACCCTCGGCGAGAAGTACGGCTGCATCGAGTGCTACGAGTATCAGGCCTGCCAGCAGCCCGGATACGATAATTCGGAGATCCACGGCGCACTCGATTACGCAAAGGACGACTTGACCCGCAAGATGCTTAAAAAGCTCGGTGAGGAGTGTGTCTGGGGTCTGGAATAACTTCATTTCACACAAAAGGCGGTCTCGCGACCGCCTTTTGTGTGAACGATTTCCCAGTTGGATCTTGCATCCCTACCCATATTCAACTATACTATATGTCAACAAGCGGGATGAAGGGCATCCCGCAAACCCGAAGGGAGACACCCCATGAAAAACTTCACAATCAAGGTCACCGAGCATCGTGAAGGTCTGTTCGTCGTTGAGGGCAAGGACGAGAATGATGCCCTGGAGCGTTTGGGTCGAATCATAGAGAGCAATGCTTTCTGGAATGACTTCGAGAACTGCGGCGAGTATTCGCTCGAAACTGAGGTCGAGTCCGACGACAGCTGTGATGATCCGATTTCCGAGTGGAACGACGAAAGCTACCGCGACCTGTTTGGCAATTAGTCCCAACAAAAGGGCATCGACCTATCCGATGCCCTTTTCATCCTATTTTCTCGGTCGATCTTGTATCCCAATCCATATTCAATACAAGCGGGATGAAAGGCATCCCGTACACTTAAAGGAAGGAACCTCAAATGCCCAACACGAACGATATTTCCAGGTACGTGACCAGGGTGGACGACGGTCTGATCCGTCCCATGACAGTGCGCGAACTGATGTCCAGACTGAACGAATTGATCTCTATCGACAAGTCTATCGCGAGGATGCCTGTGGGATTGTCGACTGACGCGGAGGGCAATATGATTTATGTTCCCCGTGTTTTCACACCGAATGACTCGGAGAAAAACGATGGATACACACCCTTTGCCGATCTTGTCGGCGTGCTTACCGACGAGGACTGCGCTTACTACCGTGTTCCCAAGTGCGTTGTGATTGGATAGGTAGGACACACGAGGACTGCAAAGATAACCTAGAGGGCGATTGGCAACGATCGCCCTCTTCCGTTAGATGCACAACCTTGAACCCTTGAGTTCTATTCGATTACTCCCCAACTTTTTCGAACTTTTCTCGATTTGATCTTGCACCCAGCTCCACTATCAACTATACTATATGTCAACAAGCGGGATGAATGGCATCCCGTAGACCCTAGTGGAAGGAACACACACCATGTCTATCAATCGCGTTCTGCTTTCCGGCAACCTCACCCGTGACCCCGAGCTCCGCGCTACCGCAGGCGGTACCCCCGTCCTCTCGATTGGCCTTGCCGTCAACGACCGCCGTCGCAACGCGCAGACCGGCGAGTGGGAGGATTACCCCAATTTCGTCGATTGCTCCATGTTCGGAACCCGCGCCGAGGCTGTCTCCAAGCACATGCAGAAAGGCGACAAGATTGCCATCGAGGGAAAGCTCCGCTTCACCCAGTGGGAGAAGGAGGGACAGCATCGTACCAAGCTCGAGGTGATCGTCGAGGATATCGAATTCATGGCCCAGCGTCGAGACCAGTAGGAACCAAAGGGCAGGTGGTCGCAAGATCGTCTGCCTTTTGACATATGCAACTAGCGGAACGATAGCCGTTCCGCGTTTTTTCGCGATGGAATTATCCAGCAATCTATAGATTGGCGGAGCGTATGGTAGTTGATTTTAAATATTCGGATGCCTACAGCCGCGCAAATATCGTCGCTTATAAAGCACAGGACGGAAGCATTTACGTGGGCGCGGCAATTTACCCCTTTGATTCTAGGGATTCGGTTTTCCGCCGCTGTTCGAGGTATTTGCCGGGGCGGGGATGCGAGGCAGCACAGGACTTCCAAGCATTGGTGGCCGGTGATCTCGATTTACTTGAGAAGTTTGATGCCTATGCTATTCCGGTCGATGCGGACATGTTGGCTCTTTGCGGGGTTAATCTGGCCCTGTCCAAGACAGACCTTCATCTGGCACTCGAGGAGGAAGCTGTATTGCTGGACAGAGACTTTGCCGATGCTTTCGATTTTGAAGAGGAATAGTTGCTAGGAGTATCGACATCTCGGTACTCCTTATATTTTTCCTAAGAGATCTTGCATCCCTATCCATAACTAACTATACTATATGCTAACAAGCGAAACGTTAGGCGTTTGGCAGACCTTAGTAGAAGGGAATTGACATGGCTACGAAAAGCTATCTGGCAACAGCATTTATCGGCGAGAAGGAAGTTAGCGGAGCTTTTGGAAGCAGCGAGTTTCGCTCGAGTCTGAACTTTGCGAGGCGAGAGCTTCGCGGGTACCAGCGCCTGGCAGAGACCATCTACCGACACGAAGTCGTATTCTGCAACCGACGCGGTCTCGAGGATATAGTCGCTCCAGAGCTTGTGTTTGGCATCCTTACCGAAACGAAAGATAGCGAGACCGGTATTGTTGAGTCCAATTATTCCGTGACGTCGACCTACACAGCCGAGGATTTCGTGTCGGATACGCGAAACGCTTTCCTTGCCTTTGCCACCGAAGATTTCGGCGAGCAAATCGCATCCGAATCCGCGGCGCTCATTGTCGGTCAAACCGCGTCGATGCCGTGGCATAAACGCTACGATATATGGAACTGTCTCGCGAGCTACGACGTATACGGCGTTGTGACTGCGGACCATCTTGTTGGTGGGGTCGAGGAGCTCGCTGTGACCCTTGCCGATAGTCGTCCAGCCGACATAGACGGGGTAAGCTCAGTATCCCAGGCTTTTCACCGCGTCGAACGAAATAACTGCGGCAAGGAATAGGGGAGCGGCAAGGATATCCCTTGGCATCGAATCGAAGATATGACCACGAACCTAGCTAATGTAATTCCATTAGTTCGGATTGCGATCACATAAGTCGCCGAAATACCCCAATCGCGAAAACAATACAGTCCCTTGAGAGGAATCGATAATGAAAAAGACTGTGATGTACACCGAGACCAGGACATGGTTCTTTGATTTGGATATGTATGAGGACGCAGATCTCGATAAGGTCATGCGTGCGTTGAAAGACACGAACGGTCTCTATTTCTACTTAGACGATTGCACGTCAGATGAATATGAGAGTTCCTGGCAAGAGATGCCGAAGGAGTGGTGCAGCGGCAACGACCCCGACTATACCGAGGACTTCCGCTCGATAGCCAAAAAAGAGCTGAAAGGAGAGAGCCTGAAAATCGTACTGTCCTCCTTGAAAGAACATGCGCAATAGAACGGGAAAGGCGTTAGCGAGATCGCCTTTTTTCTGCTGTATTCCTTAGATGATCTTGCATCCCTATACATATTCAACTATACTATATGTAGACAAGCGGGATGAAAGGCATCCCGTACCCTAGTGGAAGGAACAACCATGAGTGACACGCGCAGCATAATCGAGGAGCTTGACAAGTTGATTGACTCGGGCGAGTTCGATAAACTCACCCAGATCGAGACCTTACAGAGGATGAGGAACCAGCTCGTTTCTCGCGAGGTCGCAGCCGAGAAGATTGCGACGTTCAGGGCAGAGTTCGAGAAGACCTGTTGGCTTTTCTCTGATGCTTTAACTGCTCTAAGCATGACTGACGACTATGCCAGCATGGTCGACATGAAGATCGCGAAGGATATAGACGAACGCCTGCGCTATATCGACGCGCTGTGCCGCCAGACAGACTTCGGGCACGACCATCACTTCATCGACGATTAGGAGAAGCCCAAAGATATTTCCTTGATATCGAGAATAGGGGCATCGGTTATCCGATGCCCCTATTTCATACCGTTTTCCCAGCTAGATCTTGAATTTCCTCCCATATTCCCCTATACTATCATTAAGCAAAGTGGGATGAAGGGCGTCCTGCAAATCGGAAGGAGATATCTCCATGATTACATTGGTCAACGGCAAAGGCGTGCAGGTTAACGAATTTCAGTTCCTAGACTGGGAAGAGGCCGAAAACTATTTGACGGAGCAGCGCGAGAAAGGCAAGCGCGACCTGTATCTGCGTGGCGATTTCGTCACCCCGACTACCTATGATGGTGTCTATTTCATCGTAGTCGGTTTTGCTGATGACTACAGCATGGTTATCAAGGCTAAGCACCTGCCGTGTCCGGACGAAATCATGAACTGGATCGAGTCCGACATGAAGAGGTTCGGTTACTCCGATATCTTCGAGTATTACGTGACGGATGAGGACAACGTGTACACGGGCTACGACACCGATAACATCGACAACTGGCCTGTATTCGGAGCATAGTTTAGCGACTCAAGGCGATCGTTTCCGGTCGCCTTTTTCGTGCTATTATCCCCAATCGAGCTTGAAACCCTCCCCATATTCAACTATACTATATGCCGACAAGCGGAACGAACGGCGCTCCGCAAACCCGTAAGGAGAAACGACTGATGAACAAACAGGACTACATCGAGAAGATTGCAAACTGTATCGCCGATTGCTGGCAAGCTGCCGATGCAGGCGATCAGGTTGCCTGCAAGGCGGCAAAGCAGGGCGCCATGGAAATCGCCAAGCTGGCCGCCGAGAACCTCGGCCACACGGCCGGCTATTGGCTCGCCGAGTCCCAATTCCGAGCAGCCGACCTGTATTAGACCTCAATTTGGAAGAGACGCAGCCGATTAAATCGCGCCGGCGTCTCTTCTCGTTGTAACGCTTCGCATGAATTGAGGAGGACGATTCAAAACCAATGCTTGTTCTCAAGAAAAATGACCTGATAAAGCTCCTGGGCGATGAGCTCTACGGGATTGAACTGGACTATGCGATGCTCCGCGATATCGAAAGACGCGGGATCGAGAGGCGGGAGACCCTCGATATCGTTGGTGACCTTTGCGAGGCTTACGGATACAATCGACGCGAAGTGCAGGAGAGAGCCCAAGACCGGCTTGAGAGATTTCTTCTTCGCAAGGATGAAATACGCGATTGGGATCCTTACGCCAACATTAAGTTGACCGAGCTTTCTAAAGTCATTTGTCTTAGATGGCCCTTGTATCTCCGCCCATATTCAACTATACTATATCTCGATAAGCGAAACGAAAGGCGTTTCGCACGCCCGAAGGGAGATACCTCATGAACCCTATCGATTCCAAGCTCAAGAAGATTCTCGCCATGATTGATGGCGCGACTTCCGAGGGCGAAGCCAGGGCGGCATCCCTTGCCCTCCAGCGCCTCCTTGCCGCGAACAACATGACCATCGACGATATCGACCTCGACGACGATGCCCCCGATGTCAACGAGTATGCCGAAGATCTCGGCAAGCGCGTTCCGGAATGGGTCAAGGTCCTCGCATACGTTATCGCGAAGAACTACCGTTGCCGCTACTACATGCAGACGAGCCATGGCGCATATGACTATTGGAGCGGCCGCCACACCGTGACCGGTAGCCGTTTCGTTTTCGTCGGTGAAAGCCAGGACGCTACGGTCGCAGCCGGTTGTTTCCGTGCCACCAAGCATGCGATTGAGACGTGTTTCAAGAAGTTCTGCGGCAAACGTTTCGAACAGAATGGAACCAAGATTGGGCGGCGTGCGGGTGTGAAGAACAGCTATTGCCTCGGTTTCATTCAGGGGCTCGAGAACTCCTACCGTGAGCAGCTTGAGCAGGACGAGACCATGGCCTTGGCGATCGTGGTACCCGAGAGCGTCAATCGCTACATGAATGACGAACTGAACTGCAAAAAGATGAAGCCCCGCCCCATTACCGTCTCCTCCGATCACTCAATCGAGGATGCCGGCAGGCAAGACGGTTACGGCTTCGGTCAGGGCGACCGTATCGCATCCTGCGCATAGCGACCGACACCAAATAGGGGAGGGTGATGCCCTCCCCATCCATTTCCTATATATGGCCATAGGAAAATTAGCGCCGATTTGGGTGGAGTTGGTTCGCTATCGTACTGATAGAATTAGACAAAATGCATGACTGCAATGAGTCATGCGACCCCGCTACAGGAAGGGACGATTATGTTCGACTTCAAATGTTCAATGCAGGCCCAGCTCGATAACTTGTGGCTCAAGCCCGAAGACCTCGCACGAGGCATCGATGTTCGCGTGTCGAGCGTGCGCAAATGGCTCGACCCCGAGCTCTATTGCGTTCCGGTCAAGGACGCCTTTGATTGGGTCTACGACCAAACCGAGAAGCTCGGAAACCTTACAATGCATTGCCTGAACGAGGCGAATGAGTCTGCCGAGAAGTTCGGCCGACATATCCTTCGCTGGTATCGCGACGAGGATCTGCCCGAGACCGAACCGATGGGCCTCTACAATCTAGCGAGTCATCTCGTTGCCGACCAACTTGAGGCTAAGGATATAGAGTGCTCATTTGTCTATGCGTGCCGCGATGATGAATGGATCGAGCAGCACTTGGACGATTTTCCCGACCTCGATCCGAAGGCCGAGTTTTCCGCCTGGGCAGATATCTTGGGAGTGCCGACGTCAGAGATTGCAATGGGGCTGGGCATTACAGGTCGCTCGGTAAAAGACTGGAAGAACCCCAAGCGCGACACGATGCTGCCGGTAGACGAGGCATGGGACTTCCTGGAGGATTACGCCGACACGATTGAGATCCGAACCGCGGAGCTTCTCAAAAGCAAGCCCAATCCGATGCCGTATCATCCCATGACCCGTCTCGGGACCCTTTCGAAACGGGAACGTATCGATAACCTTGCAGCCCTCGCGGCTTCCAAGAAACTCATGGCCGATGGCAAGACCGTTGTTGATTTCGCATACGTCTAAGACCGTCCTGCGGGCTGAAACAGTTGCAACCCAATGGCTAGACCCAGCGCGAAGCATGCCGTGGCATCGCTTCTATTGGATGATGAATGGAAAGTGACCTATCAATGACCATAAGCGATGGAATGATCAGGGCAGAATGGCGCTCCTTGGAACAAGCCGAAAATGCCAAACGAAAATGCGCGGACTGCCTCTATTGCACTTGCAACGGAAACGTTCCGGACGATTTGCACCGTCCCGAAGATACGAAAGTTGAGTACATATGCCACCGCAGGGACGGCCATGAGTTCGAGACCGCCCATTCGAACCGATGCAATTACTGGAAGAAACGCGACGAAAGCTGATCAGAGCGCTACTTTTTCACATCGGTCCGCTGTTTGTTCTCGTCAATCCCACGCAGGTCGAACTGTTTGTTTCCGCGTTTAAGTACGAGCTGCCAGCCACACGCATCGCAGATCTTTACAAACTCATCGATGGTGAATCGCGTATTGTTGTGCAGTCGCGTTGACAGACTGCCTTTCTGCTTGCCGGTTTTAATCGATGCATCCTGCAGTGTCATACCGCAATCCTGCACCATATAGCGAATAGCGTCGGACGAACCGATTCGTTCAAGCACTGGATACCTCTTTCAGATATACGATAGTCTATTCTGATTATAGCCATTCTAGCTATTTCCTAGACGCGACAATGCGATCGGCCGTTGCCCGACCCCTGCCAAAAGCACTGAAAACAGTGCCGGATCGTCCCTCAATCGTCCTCGGTTCGCTCGTGAGATTGCCTCAGCGGCAAATCACGCTGGATATATTCAGTCTGTCCCAAGATGTAAGAACTAATTCCCACATTAGGAGGACAGATGGATAACGATACCCAATTCGACCCGGCAACCATTCGTATGGCGTATTTCGCCTTGCTCTTGAGCGGCAGGAGGGGCGACAACCTAGAGCTCGCCGTTGCCCAGGAAATGCTAAAGCTGGAACGTCTCACGGCCGATCGCTCGTTGCCGTCCATGATTGGCCGTTCGGTACGAATCGCGGCAACGATTAACTCGATTGAGTTCGAGGAATCTTCGAAGCGTTACCTGATTAAGTTCCAAGCGGACAACGGAGAAAAGGAGGAGAGGATCCGTTCCGAGCGCGTTGATTCCAACCATAAGAGCGCGGTAAAGAAGATTTGGGAACGTGACCTGGTCGGTCATCGTGTCCTCCTCTTCAAATACAAAGACAGGGTCGGAACAAAAGAGGCGCCCAACGGCTATCGAATCGCCCCATACTGCATCGACCACGGCAAGGCGGAGTAGGTGCAGATGAAGCGTACGAAACTGGAAGACCTAGATCTAAAGACAATTGTTTCGTCCGAACTCGAGAGTCGCAACTGCGATGGACTTTATTCTCCTTGTAACCGTTGTGAGTGTGGCTGTTCCCGAATGAAACTCTTTTCCTGCGGCAAGGCGTGTGCAGATTGCCGCCCCGGTTTACAACACCCCGGCACGAGCGACCTAAAGATCGTCTCACATGATGAATACTGTGAGATTATCGACCGAATCGAAGCTGAACATAAGCGCCACGAGGAGAAGCTCCGAGCCGAGGCAATTGAGAAAAGAAAGGCCGAACGACTCGAGGCAAAGCAGATTAAAGAGGAGAACGCCCTCAAAAAGAAGCAGGCGCGAGCCGAGGAGAAGCAGCGGCGAACAGATAAACGAAAGCAGTTCATTGATAGCATCCATGCAAAACTCGAGAAGCAGGTCGAAGATATTTCAGCCGCGATACACACGAGTATTCTTTGCAAACTTCTCAGTGGCGTATCAATCGGATCGATTGTCTTCTCGATTGCATCTATCATCTTCTTTGAGGTTATCAAGCATGAATGGATGACTTCGGCGGCAAAGGTAGAAGCGCTTGCAGCCGTCTATCTATTTCAAAAGCTGTTTATGTTCGAGGCGATCTACGTATTCGTTATCGTAGCGTTTACGATCGGCTTGATTATCGTCCGTGTCGTTCGCGGCGATTGGAAGGTTGATTTCGAGCTTGAAGAACAGTCTGAAAAGGAAGAAAAGGACGATCAGTTCTTCCTTTAGGATTATCTGTACCCTCGCTTCTTATATATCTCCAGCCTCGAGTTATTGGGTCAATTCATTTTGGATTGATCCATTTTCTTTCTTCAAAAGCAGTCTTGATAGCTGATTTAGATGTTCATCGGCTCGTTGCACAAGAGCCTGGCAGGACTATATTCGGCCGATAGTTTTTTAATTTCGCGGCCGAGGTGCGACATTACTGCGACAGAGGTGCGACATTTTTGTTGCCGCCTGTTTCATGCATGAATAGGTTGAGCATCTTCACAGGCTTTCAGACGATGATTTAGATCTACTTTGCTATCTGATTTCAACTCACCGTCCTAAAGAATTTCAATTGCCGATGCACTGCTTTTGCTTCAAAACGCCAGCGAACATTTAATTCAGCAGGGCTGAGATTCTTATAGGGCAGTTCTAATTTCAATTTTAAATTGCAGTCCAGATACCAACCAAACACCAACTTGAGACTAATTGAAACGCATGCGGAGTGCCTTGAATGGCACTCCGCGGTATCACTGTTTGCTATTATTCATATTCTTATAATTCCGCCGAAATGCCGATGCATTTGAATTGCGCGGCTTATTTGGGATTGTATTCTGCGTATTTTTGCCCGTTTGCTTTTTAGGAATCAAACGGAATCTATCTATCCACTCGTTAGGGTTGTCATTGCATCCCATCAAATATGGCAGAAGCTAATGCCTGATTCACACGCAGAAGCGAGAACGAAAACCTATCAGCTCACCCATGTCCACATGTTTTTATCGCTCATTTATATTCTTCAGCAATTACTTCCGTCCTTTACGTGCGCTGATTTCAGGTTGTAATTTATGGTTGCGGGTACTATCCTGCGTACGATTTAAAGCAATTTGCAAACCAAGCGGAGTGCCTTGAATGGCACTCCGCAGTATCACTATTTGTTCTTACTCTATTTATCCAAAGGCGAAAATAGCTTCGCAACCGGCCTGAATAGCCCATATTGCTGTGCAATAAGATTACCAGCAGTTTTTGATTTCCTTTATATCGAATAACGTTTTCAGTCTCAGAACTGCAACCAGTTTTTAATTTACGGCGTGCATCAATCGTTACGCGAAGCGCTTTTCTTTTCTATTTCAGCTGCCAGTCCATCAATAATACGTAGTCAATTTGCGTTTCTAAATTGGAAGAACTGGCTTTCTTTTTGCCAACAATCATCAAACACGAAGCGTTCGCACCATCGTTTTGCGTTGCACGGAACACATTTACCGACTTTCTAAGTTAATACAAAGGCATTTGCAAATATCGACTGCACTCCCGAACAACAACCAAATCAGCGTTCAAATCTTATTGCTAGAACCCAATCAACCTTACAAATAGTTTGTTGTCGAACTATTTCCGCCGTTGTTCAAATCGAAACTCGTATATAACTTACTAATTGCCGCACACACATCAGAACTCGATCCCAGACTACTGAACCGCTCACCAAATAGGGGAGTGCGCTACCTGATCCGAATTGCAGATCACTGTGGTTTCCTGCCAAGCGCATTTTCAAAACACACCTACTTTCATCGCCCGTAACTTCTTTGCTAGCCCTGTTCCCCATCTGTTTCATTGTCGGACATTCATCACGAACCTTATGTCCTGTCAGACATTTACGCTCCTCGGCTGTGGGATTGTCAGACATTACCTAGGCAATCAATAGCAGGCTGTCAGACATTTCCCAACGTCCCGACCACACGCCACGGAATAGCAGAAATTGCCCCAAGCAGGGGCCGATCACCCCGCGGCGCGGCCGCCAGCCCTGCGGACAGGCGGCAGGTGCAAAACGGCCTTGCCAATTATGGATGCCGCTGCGGCAACACCTGAGCCCACCTAAAAACGTGCCCCAAACTACCCATAAGGCCATTTTGCACGCCAGCTTCGTTCAACGTCAGACATTAGAAATGTCAGACATTGAACCTGCGGCAAAGCCGCAGCTGGGGCCGCTAGCGGCCTGTAATCGCGTCGCTCCGCTCGCTCCCGTCAAGCGAAATGTCAGACAGGCTGTCAGACATTTAGATCCGCTTGACGGACGGCCTGCTCGCGAAGCTCACCATCGGCCGTAGTTAAGGAGATACGAAATGTCAGACATTTCGACAGATCGAGAAACCCTAGAAACCGTCAGCCCAAATTTGTCAGACATTGCCCCCACCGCCATCCAAATGCCGGTCGACACGTCACCCTACGCCCCGCCAGTTCGGCCGCAACCCGAACGGACGCACACCGAAATGTCAGCCATCTCGCCGACCCCAAATGCTGCCCAGCCCGTAACTCGCCGCATCACAGTCCGCCTACCGACCGCAGACCTGACCGCCCTCGACGCCCGGGCCGATGCCCTCAACGCCAGCCGAAGCGACTACCTTCGCACCCTAGTTGCCCTCCCGGTGACCCTCGACCTGACATCCATCCGCCATGCCACTCCAGGCTCCGAATCGCTCACCCGTCCGCTCGGCCCAGGCCTAGCCCTCGCGCTCTCCGGCAACCAAACTGAAAGTTTGGCAATCCAAGCCATTACCGACAGCATGCTCGAATCAATCTCCAACGAGGTCCGCGCCATCGGCGTCAACTACAACCAGGCAGTCCGTGCCTTAAATCGCATCATCAAGAAGTACGGCAACCATCGCGCCCTCTCGCAGGATGAGCGAACGGAGATTGTTGAGCTCTATGAGCGCCTCTCAAAGCAGAACAAGGCGATCTATGAGCGCCTCAAGACTCTCGCATCCGATGTCGAGGCCCTGTCCGCCAAACCGTCCGTCAACCTGACTGCTATCGGCTTGGTTCAAACCGAGGCCCCTGTCAATAAAACCGAACCCGAGCGCCGCCGACGAGTTCGCGGCAAAAAACACGGCACACCCCGACCCGACCAATTTGAGGACGGCGATGACTCATGACCTATATGAAGCCCCTCTCCGGTCATAGCTCAGTCAAATGGATTCGCTACTATCTATTCAAGAACGACCGCGCCCTGGACAAGGATTTCCTGAACCTCACCGATCGCGACTGGAAAGGCCGCGACTGGGCGAAAGTGATGGACCGAACTCGCGAGATTTTCGGCAACGACGTGCCGGTCAAAAAGGACACCAAGGTTCGTACTTACGAGCACATGATTATCTCGCTCGACGAAAAGGACAATGGCGTAGAGCTCGATGACTTCCGCGACTTCGTGAACGAGTGGGCTTCCAAATGGTTCGACTCGCGCGGCCCTGAAGGGGAGGGCATCGGGCGCTTCGAGGTGGCCATCGCCTATCACGATGACAACACCGCCCGCGAGGCCGAAGGAAAACAGGGCATCCTGCACGCGCACATCGTCATCAACAACACTGAGCTCGAGACCAAGCGCCGCATCTCCGGTCTTCTTACGACTAAGGTTGTCCAGGCGATGCGAGCTGACTTGCAAACCATGTCGCTTGAACGAGGCTGGCACGCCTTCGCCACCGATGGCAAGTCATACACTCAGGCTGAAATGGACGAAAAGGGCTTGAAAGTTTCCCGCGGCAAGAGGCTCGACCGAGCCATGGCGGCGCTCGATAACGTCCTTGCAAACGAGGCGAAGGGTGCCAAAGTTGAAGACTTTGGCGAGGCCATGCAGCAGCAGTTGGATGAGCGTCGTTCGGTCGAAAAATTGATTCCCGAGACATATACGGACAGCTTGACCGCCAGCCGACGGCCAAGTGACGGTAAGCCCGACTCAACCAATTCCGACAAGTTCACCGGTCTTTCGTACACAACCATGAGGACCGATGACGGCCGCGCCATGCGTCTTGTTGTCCCGCGTGGATTCGGAGACTCCGATACCATGGCGGAGCGGCAAATCGAAACTCGTGAAGGCTGGTCTTGGAAGGATGATATCCGAGACCGCGTGGACGTCGCGATGCGCGTTTCCAAAGGCCCTGTCGATTTCGCATCGAAGCTCGCCGAACTCGGCATCAAGGTCAACTACAACCGTAACGGCGATATCGTCTATCACCATCCAAGTGACCCCGAATCCAGAAAAGTCAAAGGCTCAACGTTGGGCAAGCAGTATTCCGCAATATCGATAGAGCAGACGATGGCAGAAAAATACGCTAGCCAACGTCAAAAAGCTCAAGGACTCGTCAGTCGCGAGCGCTGGATGAACGAGGACGAGCGCTCCGCTGCGATGGCCATCGCCAAGGCGGCAACGCCATGCACCCGTGAGGGAGCGGAACTCATGGGACGCCTGAAAACGACCATTGAGCAAAATGATGCCGCTCCGCGCGACCGCACAGTTCGCGGTTCTAACGTTGAGTATCCGTCTTCCCATGCCAGCTCGCTCGGCATCGAGTACCCCAAGTCTTCCGCGACCGGTGATGGCCGTCGCAAGAAGATGACCGAGGAGGAGATCCTTGATGCGATGGCGGATGTACGCGACGCGAAGGGCTACGGCGGTCTTGCCGCAAACAACCCAACAGGCACTTCCTCCAATTCCGGCAATTCTCAGCATCAGGAAGATGCGACCGAGATTCAGAAAACCAAACATCACTAAGGAGTAGGCATGATTATTGCTATCGAGTACAAGAACGGACGCATGAAGGAGTTCGACACGAGCGCCTTCACCGCCACCAACGCCATGAGTGCGGGCGACAAGACAGCCCGAAACGTCATGACCGAGCTTGACCTACGGCTCGACCTCGTAAACGAGGTTGGTCTGAGACTTGATTTCTATTGGTATGACGCAACGCCCCAGGGACAGCGCGTCGATATTCCAGGTCTCACGGATTCAAAAGGGGACCCCGTCAGCCTCACCTCTGCATCGAGGCGCTTGGGGACCTCCGTGCTCCTCTGCTCCCGCGAAGGCATCAAACAGATTTCCCGCATCATCGTGCAGCGTGCGAACGGGACGGTGGATGCCCTTTGGCGGCAGGGTACGGGCGATTGGCTCATCAACGGGGCGAGGTTCGAGGCTCAGCGCGTGCTTTCCTACACGGACAGTAACGTCACTTCGATGAATTCCCAGGCGGTGTTCGTCTTCAAGTATATGAAGAAGGCTAACCCCTTGATGAGCGAAGAAGAGATTTGCGACCTTATTGGCTACCCGCTCGACGCATACAAGGAGATTCAGCTGGACGAGGCGAAGAACGCCGAGGGAATAGTCGGTGCAGAACTTATCGAATCGGATGATGGAGAGGACTCGGAATATCCTTCCGATTCCGCCGCCCCCGAACCTTCCGATTCAACCTCTAACCCATCCCTCGGGAAGCATTTCGCCGTGGACGATGATGATGACGGATTCGATGACGATGAGGACTCTCTGTTCGATGTCTGACATTTGCCACAGCCGTCGGATTCATGATATTTTGAATGTGCTGGCGTAACCCCAAGCGCCATGAAACAGGAGAGACGAATATACCGCCCGACCGTGCGAGGCACGGCTATCTATTCCAATTTGATTACGCTTGACTGACTCGGTATGACTCGGACCGTCTCTCCGCACGTTCTGACAGGAGATGACAGGTTTGCGGAAGCGTAACGACACCCAGACGGAAAACCAGATGAGCGCCTGGTCGAGGCGGTCTCGATGAAGGCGGCGGTCAAGGTAAGCGAGGCCATCTCTCGGCTTCGCAGGCAGATCGACACGACGGAGCTCGAGGAAGCCGTCGATGATTTCCTCGCGGCTTACGGAGAGCTCCGCAGCCAGTACTACTACGAGGACTCCGAGGCGAAGGCGAACGCAAAGACCGCCTCGACGCTTCTGGAAGCCGTTGACCGCGGGTTGATTGAGCTGCCCCAGACCGACGATGGAATCGTGATTGTCCCAGACATGAAGCTGCGTCTCCCCGATGGGGCGAAGCTCTACGTCAACTCAATCGAAATCGAATCGACCGCGACCGGCCGCGCCCCGATAGTCCGCTTCGAGGATGGCTCGTCTATCCGCTGTCGTCGCGGCTCGGGCGTGCAGATTGTCCGAATGCCCCTGGAGGAGGAGCAGAATGCCGACTGAACGTGACACCCAGCTCGCCCTGCCGTTCCGCATCCCCGTTCTGCGCGTCTTCCTGCTGCCTTTCATGCAAGACGGGAAGCGCGACCGCCTGTTCCTCATTCTGCTTGCCTGCGTCATGTCTACTGCAGGCTTTCTCATGCAGGGAAACGGATCGTATGACTCTGATGGTTGGTTCCTGCTCGGAACGGGAAAGCAAATCGTCGAGAACGGCATCCCGTACACCAACCCTTGGTCATTGGCGTCCTACAGGCCGATTGTCGTCCAGCAGTGGCTCCACGATGTGCTGCTATACGGTTCGTATACCCTGGCAGGATATGCCGGCACGATACTCTATCAGGTCCTCCTCTCCGCCGTCGTTGCCCTCGCGCTGGCCTTTGCAATCCAAGGATTCGGCGATAAACGCCTGACTTTGCCCCGCCTGCTGTTCTGCATCGGCCTAGCCCTTTTCGGGGCGGGAATCTACATCTCAGTCCGTCCTACGGCATGGTCGATGGCATGCATGTGCTTGACTGTCGGTGTCTGCACTCGTTGGAAGCGTACCGGCGACTGGCGCTATCTCATCGCCCTGCCCGCGATCACCATACTGCACGTGAACATGCAATCGGCCATGTGGTTCCTAGATGTCTTCCTCGCTGGGTGCTTCCTTTTGCCCCGTGACCTATCCGAATTCAAAACCACCACTCCCGATGAGATGCTGGCCGAGATCTTCCCGCTAACCATCGCCCTGCCTGCGATGCTTCTCGCCGCTTTCGTGAACCCGTACGGCGTCGATGGCGTCCGCTACGTGATCGACTCGATGGGTGCTGCATCTTACGGAAATGTGATATCGGAGATGAAGCCCGCCTTCGAGGCGACGAACGGGTTCTGCGTCGTTTTCTTCGCGGTCGGCTTCATTCCCACAGCACTTGCCGCCGCCATCTGGCGCAAACGGATCGATGCCCCGCTGCTGGTCATCCTCATCGCCGCCTTGGTCGCGACGATGCTCCATTGGCGAAACGTCTGGATCTTCTCGGTTGCATCCGCCCTCGCCTTCGCGAGCCTGCTGACGGGAATCGAAGACCCTTCCGCATCTAAATCGCACCATGCGGCAAAAACTGCTGCCTTGATTGCCCTCCTTGCCGCAATCGGCCCGCTTGTTGCGAACTGCTGTGTCTGTGCCGCGAACGGCGGACAGTCCTGCTGGCAGACCTCCGAACGCTCGGCAAATTCCCTTGTGAAGGAGATTGCCGAAAGCGGCATCTACGACCCCGTCGTATACGCCGAGGATCCCGTCATATACAACTACCTGGAGTGGGAGGGGATGAAAGTTCCCTTCGACCTGCGACCCGAGCTCTGGGACGATAAGGGTGCGGCGGGAGTCGTCTCCCCATACCGTGACTACGTGGACGGCATGCAATCCAAGAAAGCAAGGCTGTCCTACCTCGCTTCCGGCGATTTCGACTATTACATCGTCTCGACCGCATCGGCGCCTTGGTACGCAACTAAATTGAACCTGCAAACCATTGATTCCACCGACACCCTGACCCTGCTGAAGGATGCGAGGTAGGGAAGTGAAGATCAAAGTCTGGACTTACTCGGAGGGCGATGAATTTCCGATTCGCAGGTCCTCTTTTTTACGCAGGCATTGGAAAACATTTCTGATTGCTTTCTTGGCGATTATCCTCGCCGCTACGGCGTGGTCATCTATTGCGGCAAGTTCTGCGAGTCAGCCGTCTTTCACGCCCGATTCACCCTATGTGTACGATGGTGCCGATGTCCTGGACTCATCCGTTGCCGACACCCTGACGCAGCTAAACGAGACGCTGGAGAGCCAAGCAGATGGCGCACAGCTCTACGTAGTGACTATCGACAGCCTGCCGCTAGCTCAGACTATCGAGGACTATTCGATTGAGCAGGCGCAGCGTATCGGCGCGGGTGATTCCGAAAAGGACAACGGCGTACTCTACACGTTCGTGAAAAACACCCGCCAGGATAGGCTTGAGGTCGGATACGGTCTCGAGGACAGGCTGACGGATTCGGTCTGCGCGAAGATTCTCGACAGCGCCCACGGCTATTACCGAGACCGCGACATCAAAGCCGGCGTGAAAGACCTCGCGCGGGACGTGGCAAACGCAATTCAACCCGACATCGATGGCGGTACCTATTTCAACGATAACGCACAAGATGAGGAACAGCCCGATTTGGCCGCGACCGTGATTGCGTGGATCCTCTTTATCGGCATCATCGTGTTGGCGATTGCGATGCCAAATCCGCGCAACTCGAATTATGTCAGCGATTCCTCCTCCCGCACAGATCACTCGCACAGCTCATCCTCTTATCGCTCTTCACACTCTTCCCACCGGTCAGGCGGCGGCCATTTCGGTGGCGGGGGCGCTTCGGGCAGCTGGTAACAATCCGTCCAGCATCGCAACAGTAATTCACAGAACAGGAGACACGAAATGGAATCCAAAGACAATCGACCCGGAACACCGAAGCTGAAGCCGTGGATGGTGGCGGCATTTGCCATCGTCGTAATCCTCTTCTTGGGGATGGCAATCGGCGGCGGGATGTATAACTCCCTGAATGCCTCACGGCAGACCGTCGATGCCGACTGGGCGCAAGTAGAGAACGTGATGCAGCGCCGTGCTGACCTCATCCCGAACCTCGTCGCATCCGTGAAGGGCGAAATGCAAAACGAGCAGGAGATCTTCAAGTCGATCGCCGAAAGCCGCAAGCAGTTCGAGACATCCGACACCCAGGCGGAAAAACTCGCCGCAGACGACGAGCTGAACGCCCAGACAACCGTTCTTCTGAACGCCGTCAAGGAGAACTATCCCGAACTTGCCTCCTCCGAGCAGGTGAAGACCCTGATGACGCAACTCGAGGGTTCGGAGAACCGAATCTCGGTCGAGCGCAAGCGCTACATCGATGACGTTGCGGGCTACAACAGGAAGGTGACCTCTTTCCCGATGAACCTCATCGCAAAACCCTTCGGTTTCGACAGCGTTGCCCAATACAAAGCCGCACCGTCCGCGGCAAACGTCCCCGTTGTCGATTTCAATTGATATTCGGCCGTAAAACCTTACCTTGATATAGCCTTCCGCCGTTACGGGAGGCTATACTATTATTGATGTACCGGCAAGCGTTCCCCAAGCGCTTCAAGAAGACAGGAAGTGAATATGGCAGCATTCGCAGACCCACGCGAGAGCGGATTCGACCCCGAGCTTGTCAAGACGGCCCTGATGTCGCGCGAGCAATTCAGCTCCAAGCCCCGCAAGTTGGTTCTCGGCATCGACATGGGAATCGCCGATATCGGAATCTGCCTCATGGACGGACTGAACCAAGAGATCGTCCTCATGGCAACCCATCTGTTCGATTGCCCGAGAAATCCGAAAGACCAGACGAGTCTTGCATCTACGAGGCGTCAGGCGAGGTCGCAGCGCCGTAACATCGCCCGCCGCGCGGCGAGGAAGAAGCATATCCGCGAGATTCTGATAGCGCACGGCGTCATTCCCGAGGGCGCGGACGCCGAATGGTTCTCCGTACGCAAGGGCGAACGGGACAACATCCAACTGCGCGTGAAGGGCCTGAGTGAGGTTCTTTCCTGCCGCGAGCTCGCCCGTATCCTCTACGGCTTCGCCTCCCGCCGCGGCTATATCGATCATGGCAAAGCCGACAACGACAAGGATGCCGGCAAGGTGAAGAAGGCCCTGGAAGCCAACGCCGAGATTATGGAAGCGAACGGCTACGAGACGTTCGCCCAATACCTCATAACGCAGACGAAAATCCGCAACCGCCAAAATGACTACTCCCATACCATCGATATCGACATGGTGGTGGACGAGGTTCATACCATTTTCCGCCATCAGCGCGAGCTGGGAAACGAACTTGCCACCGAATCGCTTGAAGGGGAGTATCTCGTCGCCCTGCGCTGGCTTACGGATACGACCAAACGCGACCGGATTATCTACTCCAAGGTCGGTTACTGCACCTACCTCGGCGAGCCGGTCAAGCGCGGACCGAAATCATCCATCTCGTCCGAGATGGTCCGTGCCTACCAGACGCTCGCGAACGTCAAGATTGAGCATATCGGCGGTCCCGCTACGCAGATTGCGCCTGCAGTGCGCAACCAGATAGTCCACGAGCTGTTCAAGGTCTCCAAGAATCCAAAGCCGCTGAAATGGTCGCAGCTGCGCAAGAAGCTCGACCTTGCCGATACCGCCACGTTCGCCGGCATCCGCCAATCCGACGAGGCGAAAGATGCCTGCGTGAAGATTCCCGCATGGAACGCGCTCTGCTCGACACTCCATGCCCTGAACCCAGCCCTGCTCAATCGCCTGCACGATGATATCGACCTCGCCGATGAGGTATGCGCCGCCGCAACGTTTGCATCCTCATCCGAATCTTTCGCCACCCGTATCGCCGAGCGCACCGACGGGTTTACGAAAGAGGACATGGATGCGCTTCTCGAGCTGCCCTATGGCTCGAAGCTGTTCACCGGATACGGCTCGACGAGCTTGAAGGCGCTCCGGATGCTCCGTGATGCGTTCGAGGACACGAAGATCGAGCGCCTTTACGATGCCGAGGTCGCAACGGGGCTGTATGACGCACGTGAGGCACTCGCAGCCAAGCGCAACGCGCCCGATAATGGTTTCCTGAAACCCTATTCGAGCTATTCCCCAATCTGCACCAACCCAGTTGTCCTGCGTTCCTGCGCCCAGCTGCGCCGAATCATCAACTCGATTATCAGGCATTATGGTCTACCCGACACGATTCGCGTCGAGGTGGCAAACGACCTGAAGCACACTGAGCACGAGAAGAAAATCATCACGAGCGGGAACATCTTCAACCGAAGGACAAACGAGAAAGCCAAGGACGATATCGTTCAATTCTTCGGTCTTCCCGATTCCGCCCACGTGAAGGGCAGGGATTTAGAGAAGGTTCGGCTCTATAACGAGCAGGGCGGAAAGGACCCCTACACGGGGCAGGGGATTGACTTCGGTCGCATGCTGACGGAAAAGGACTATGTCGAGATCGACCACGTCCTTCCGTTCTCCCGTTCCTGCGACAACTCGAAGACCAACAACGTTCTCGTCCTGACGAAATCGAACCGCGACAAGGCGAACCGCACGCCCTACGAGTGGATGACCTCGGGCGAGCCGACCGCGCCGAACTGGGACGAGTTCTGCATTCGTATGAATGTCTGGGCAAAAGGCAAGGACCCGAAGCACTACTATTCTTCGAAGCTCGCGAAGTTGAAGGAAGAGAACTTCACGAATAACCTCGATACCTTCATCAGCCGAAACCTGAACGACACCCGTTACATGTCCAAGGATGTCGCGAAATGGCTCACCGACTGCCTTCCATTTCCCGATGACGGGCGCAGACACGTCTTCTGCGTCTCGGGCGCGGCGACGGGTCTCATGCGCCGAGTTTGGCGTATCGGAATCCTCGATGAGGATGGTAAGAAGGACCGAGACGATGACCGCCATCATGCCGTCGACGCCGCGGTGATTGCCGCCTGCACGCCCTCGGTCGTCAAGAGCATCGCCCTCATCAGCGAGGAACACGCCACGCACCGAGATGCCGACCGCCTGTTGAACCGCTCATTGCCCTATCCCGAGTTCAAAAATCAAGTCGATGCGTGGATTCCGTGCATCGTGCCGACCTATTCACCGACCCGCACTGCCACGGGAGCGCTGTTCAAGGAGAACGCCTATTCCTACAGGGGAGTCGACGAGAAGGGCAAAGACCTCATCAAGAAGAAAAAGGGCGCATTGGGCCCCTGCACTACCGCATGGAAGGATGGCAAAGGGACTGCCAGAGCCTACGATGGACAGTACGGCTTGCTTGCCGTTTATAACGAATCGACCTCACGTTGGCTTCTAGACCCCCTTTACTACATCGATGTACAAAGGCGAAAGGCGGAAAAACCGTTCATCAGGAAGTTCTCGAAAGACCTCTCAATCGACTACTGGGAGAAGATTCCACTGACTGGAGACGAACAGACACTATTTTTGAAGCCGGGAGACGTTTTGGCACAGGACGGCCTGGTGGGTCGTTTGCATTCCTACGACATTTCCGTCAACACAGTAAAGATGTATTACGCAAGAGGGGAAATTTCCTTCCAGAAAACTGGCCCGCTCGCGGCCGAGAGGTTCCCGACCCTGTCAAAGTGGAATGACGGGCTGAAGATTATGCAAGAGGATTGCTTAGGCCTCTGCTGGCTCGAATTCCTCACCGATCGAGCGGCCAGTTGCTAGCCGATAACAGACAGTCTTAAGAAGGGGAGTGCGCTGAAGCGCCTTCCCCTTCTTACTAAAACGTCAAGAAGAGCTGCGTTCCGGGTGTCTCATTCCCGCCGGAGTTCGAGGTTCCGGTGTTGACGAGAATCTCCCTGTCAACGTACTGCTTCTCGGTGAACTGCATCGCCACGACATGACCCGCCGGCGGGAGGTTTTTCCTAAGCTGCTCCGTATGGGTCTCAGCAGATGCCCTGCTGAGGAGATTCCGCGAGTAGATGCTGTTCTGCTCCCTGATATAGCCATCATCTTCCAGAAAACGCCTGAACTTGATGTAGGCATCCTTGTTGGATTTCGTCTTCGTGGGGAGATCGAACATCACCAAGAGTCTCATGATTCTCATAGCCTGCCTCTCGTTCTCAGACTGTCCGGTGTAGCCATTTCCAAACCGATAAGTGTGGGCAGCAGGAGCTGATCCGAATCCTTCAGCTCGACCGCCCTTCTCAGGGATTCACAATAGACGTCGATAGCCATCTGAATGGGCATCTCCTTACCGTCCACCAAGACGATAACCGACGTGACCTTCGTCAGGGTATCCTTGTTCATCCTCGATAGAGGACCCAAGATGTTCTCCTTGACCACCAGAAGATCGACGGCGGCTCGGAACGGTTCGATAAGGTCATCAACCAGATTGAAAGCGTTTTCGGCATTGTGGTGATGGATACCGCGCGAAACGAGCCAACCGTGTGATACCGCGCACTGCGCGATACCAGATCTCAAAATTGCATAGCCGAAATCCAGCGGCGCGGTCATGGGGCCTTCCCTGCGCGTTCCATAGGGAAGTAGTTTGGGGAAGTATGCACCCGCAGCGGCGCTCTCCATTTGGGTCTTGTCGTTGCTTCGAACATCCCTGGCATATCCGAGGAGTCTTTTGACATCAGATTGATCCCCACCGCATAACTCAAGACAACGCGCCTGATTCTCAATTTTCCTGCGGACGATTTTTGCCCAGAGCTGGTTTCTGAGCGGTTTCGAGATGGTGAGCTGATGCTCCACGATTTCCGCATGCCTTGAATGTGCGCCTATCGGGAGTGCCAGACCGTTGGGCATATGGTTGGAGCCGCAGAAAAGAATGCCAATACCTTCATCATTGACTTGCCCCATAAGAGAAGCCGTGATCGAAACTTGGGGGTTATCGATTATGATGACCCAGATGTCGGATAGAGGTATTTTATCGAGGACTTTATCCTCATGGCGTTCCTTGATGACAAGGTTATTGTCCTGAACGCAAAGGTACTTTGGAGTGCTGATCGTAACCGTCAATAACATAGGTGGCTCCGTTTTCTGGTATCTTATGAGATATGGACGGGGTCTTTACGTATGTAGACAACTAATCGATATTGTTATTGCCGAATTGGCAGGTTTTATTCACCAATGCACCATATTTGATTGAGCATTTTTCCAAAAACAGGGAAGGAAGGCCGGAGCGGAATGGCGATTATCATCCGAAAAAACGATAATTCGAAGCTGTATTCCGCTGATATTTCCCTGAAAAACGGCCTTCTTGAAAGGCATTTATGGGTGCCAAATATCGTTTTACAAAATTTGAAAATGAAAAAGCCCCTGCTAAAGGGGCTTTTTCGGCAGAGGGTATTCTAGCATCTCAATGAATGGCACTCTGCTAGGGCTTTTTATGTCTACTGAGCTCAAGACCACCAATTCTAGCATCTCAATGAATGGCACTCTGCTAGGGCTCATTGTGCTCCTTACTGGCACAATGAAAGATTCTAGCATCTCAATGAATGGCACTCTGCTAGGGCTACGCGCCCCCTGTACCCGGCGTTTTCCCTATTCTAGCATCTCAATGAATGGCACTCTGCTAGGGCGACTTACGAATAGCCCCGATGAGCTCAGAGATTCTAGCATCTCAATGAATGGCACTCTGCTAGGGCTCAATGATTTTCCCGTTTCCTTACTTTTCCATTCTAGCATCTCAATGAATGGCACTCTGCTAGGGCGGGCCATGACGGTCGGTGCTGCTGCTATTCTAGCATCTCAGCAAATGGCACTTCACAATGATTTTGCCCTAAGCAATGGGTATAATCATCGTACTACATTGTAATACTTTGATTGGAGTGGCCATGGCCATGAGTGCAACAGCTATCAGATTCGATGAGGGCGAGAAGGACTGGATCCAGTCCTATGCGAGCGTTCTCGGCATGTCCTTTTCCGAGTTTGTGAGGAGCGCCGCCCTCGACAAGGTCGAGGAGGCGGCCGACATCAAGGCATACAACGAGGCGCTGGCGGAAGATAACGGCACCCGCTACTCGATGGATGAGGTCCTGCGCATGGCCATGGAGGCCGAATGAGCTTCAGCGTCGTGTGGTCAAAGGCGGCGACCAAGCAACTTCTCAACATCCCGAAGAAACAGCGCCTCATTATCTTGTCTTGGGTTCAGGAGAACCTAGACGGGTGCGACGACCCGCGCCGCGCACCGAACGGAAAACAGCTTCAGGGAACCGATTCCGGTTGGCGCTGGCGCGTCGGCGTCTACCGCATCCTAGGAAGGATTGAAGACGGAAAGGCCGTCATCGAGGTCGTGAGAGTCGGCCACCGCCAGGGTGTCTACAAGAACATGCCGCGGCTGTAACCATCGCGAGGCCAAGACAACCGCAAGCGGTGCCAAACTGCCCGCTTGCGGTTGTCTGAGACATCTCTCCGCACAACAAAAAGGGGAGCCCCTAAAGAACTCCCCAGCACGGCACGGCACGGCACCGAAATTCCTAACCTCTATCCTGCTCGCCAGAAATCTCCTCGCAGTCCTCCTGCTCGAACTCCGCCTCGGCGCTCTTCGCATCGCAGATCTCATCGAGCGACTCGCCGGCCTCCTGTGATTCCGCATTGCCGACCGCCCAGCCATAGACCTCGCAAATTGCAGGCACGATGTCCTGCAAATGACCTTGCTTTTCCGCAAGGGCTACGATTACATCACTGATCGCGGTCTTCGTGCTGAACCCGTTTTCGCTGTAGAGATTGTCCACCTCATCGCCACTGAGATTTTCGATCTCGTTTACGAAATTCGCATCGACGAGCTTGACGATATGGTCTTCCATCGCGCCGACGTATCCCACGGACTCGCTTACGATCAATTCTCCGTCCTTGACCGACAACTCGATAGTGTCTCCGTTCATCTTTTTATAGAGAGCCTCAATCAGATCGCCGGCGTCGTTGATAGCTCCAATTATTTGATATGGGTTGTACTCATCGAGAAATCTGTACCCATCGTCACCGTCTTTGATGAGAGGGATGGACTTATGTATATCGATACCTGAAAGGTTCGCAACCTCGCAGTCTCGCCAGTCGGAATTGTCCTCATAGACTCGCTCGTCCAACTCGTCATAGAACCGCTCATCGATGATATTTTCGATGTTCTCCTTCTGGGCGAACTCGCGATAGGCCTCGACGAAATTGATGGTTTTCTCATCGCGACTGACTGCCTTTTCGATGGCGGCATCGATGGCCGCCTCTTTGACGGCGCCAACAAGGCTCGATGGAACCCAAGTCTCATTCGAGTCGCCCAAACCGAGTTTAGCGCGGACCTCATTGATCCAGTCACCCTTAATGTACTTCTTCTCGCTTTCTCGAGTCGAAGAATCGTTCGTCCAGATGACGTGCTTGTCTTTTCCCATGGCGCCTCCTAAAGCTGTCTTGCCTGCCTATCAGTTTGTCGGGCAGACGGCTCGCGAAGAGACCGTGGGACAGAAATAGAATTGGCCGAGCATGTTGACCGCTCAATGGCAGGACGCTCAGTATCCTGCCGAAACATAGACTAGAAGATAGACTGATAGTTTGCGAAGATGGCTAATCGAATGCTACTATCAGGTTGTGCCGCGAAACCCGCTCCTCAGGTAGTCACACTTTCGGAACGCGGGCAACGCAGGTGCAGTCGAATTGATAGCTCGGTGCCAGCCGGGCTATCTCTTTCTCCCTTCGCCATCCGAGCACATTTTTTTGAGAAGATATACCCTGGCCGGATAGGATGCGTACTGCTGGCTCGATGCCCGACTGAACCGCCTAAGGGGTATAGAAATATAGACCCGATCCCGCTCCCTAGGTTTTTTCAGGAATATCCGAAAAAACCTCCAAAAGAAAAGGGGGCCGACGCATCAGCCCCCTCCAGGTGTCGCCCAAAGGCTTCCACCGCAATTGATTTCATTCTAGGCTCGTTATGAATCGAGTCAATACCCGAAAGCGGGGGAGGGGCATCCGCACCCCCCCCCAAAAAACCGAATGAGGGCCGATTTAAGCCCTCTTTCCTGTGTCTGCTTCCACAGAATCGGCCAGCAATAAAATCGTCCCTCATTCACGGCTAAGGCAAGCCAGGTGCGTATTCGCAACGACCTTGCTTACTCCTTGGGAAGCTCGATGGGGTAGTAGGCCGCTAGGCTGCGGTACTTTCGGTAGAACCCCGACAGCAAGCTCACCACGAGGTGGCTGCACCACTCGATGGAAACGTTGGAGTGCTTGCATGAGAGCCGCACCACCGAGTAGAATTCTGGTTGAAAGAAGCGGACCCCGCGCAGGTGGCTAACCGATTACGCGGGCGATGCGGATTTCAACTTGCAAAGGCCGGGCTGCAACCCCGGCCTTATTTTTGGCTCGGATTGAACGGTTGACGCCTGTGGAGCGGCAGCCGTTATAGTTCAAAGCTCGACGGAAACCATCGAAAACAGGACGATATAGCCGAAAGCGACACTCCCGTACTCTCGATACAACATACGGAAGCGCCGCTTTCATTTGGCATCATATCTTACGAATTCCAACTTCGGCAACCGAATCAAGAAGAGCATATTGCCGCCCCGTCATCACTAGAACAGCATCGCCAAAAGAAAGCTCGTGCGGGGAGGTACGGGCTTAACAGCTGGGATTAGAAGCACCAGGCGGGGCAGACATTGATGACGTCCGGAGCGCCGCCAAAGGACGATGGCTGACCGTTGTCATGGACAAAGAGAAAGGACGTGGAAAGGGTGTTAGGAACCACCGAACGCTCCCACCAATTGCTACCAATCTTCAGGGATTCATTGGCCGAATAGTTATTCGTCACCTTGCCCTTGAACGCCTCGTACTGGGTACCCTCGGAGGAAGTCCAGGGATAGCTGGATGCCCAGTAGGAGGTGGGGACCATCTCGGAGTAGCTGAGCAGGAACAGCTTGTCGGAGGTCGCCGTGACGGCGGCATTCTTTTCGGCACCGCCGACATTGTTCGTGAGCTTGGTGACGGACTTTACCTTCGACTGGAGGTCGGACGGCATGAGTTTCCAAATCTCGCCGGAGTTCATCTTCTGGCGAAGCTCCGACTTCTCCCAGCCGCCGGCGTTTGTGCTCGTGGCGTTCATACGGGAGCTGATGGTCGTCGAGGTAGTGAGGAACGTCAGGCCCGCCTTGCCGCTACCGTCGGCCAAGTCATCGTGGTTGATGCCGATGATGCGATATTGCATCATCTTGCCGTTCGTCAGCTTCATCGAAAACTTAGTGCCGGCATCCATGGCGGCCTTGGCCTTGGCGTAGACCACAGAAGAAGTGCCGTTCTTGGCGATGTCGGTGGCCGCGGCCTTCTGCTCGTCGAGCGTCCAGTCCTTGGCTTCTTTCTGGGCAACAGTCTTCATCGCCTCGCGGTAGGCCTTTTCCTCCGCGCTCATGAAGCTGTCCCCGTCGGCGCCGGAGTCGACCGTGTTGGTGACTTGGTTGAATTGGTTTCTGATGGCGCCGGAGACCTGCGGCCCCGCGAACACGATAACCAGGCCGATGAGGGCGATAATCAGTACGTACTCGATAATCGATTGGCCTCGGAGACGGGTATTCCTAGGAGATACCCCCCCCCCGAAGGTTAATTGCCGCTGCATGCATACGCGACACTCCCTTCGTATGGGAATTGATATTGCACGCAGGAGCGTACGATGCAGCGGGCCAATCAGCTCTCAACGTGCCGCAGCGGCATCCCAAAACACGCAGCTAATACTTCCCGAACGGCAAGCGGGACGCCTTCCTTGGCGTCCCGCAGTACGGCTAGTTGTTATTATTCTCATCCTCCTTTTCATCCCTCTCATCCGGCGCTCATGCGTCGAACCTAACCCCCCCCCCGCTATTCCTCAAAATCGAAATTTTCTCAATTTTGAGGAATAGCCCTTATGCCCTGTCTTTCCCGCTGCGGAGGATCCGTTCTCCCCGATTGAGCCTCAAAGCCCAGCCGTCCCCTCGCTCCGCCAATTGTCGCCACTTTATGAATCGTAGATTCCCATTACGCATATGTGGAATCACGCCTATTATGTAAAACACCGAACGAGTAGGGGATTCTAGCACCCCAATGAATGGCACTCTGTTTGGGTAAGAGGATTCATCCCATAGGATGGATCACTCGCGGAGTATATCCTCTCGGTTGGTTTTGAACGCCAACCGGGAGGTGATCTCCTTTTTCAAATCGCAATTCCAAAAACAAAATCCCCAGACGCTTTCAGTGAAAGCGTCTTTTTTGTATTACAATTACTGGTGACCTCCTTTCGGTGCGCCGTTATTCCTTTTTTGGATTAACGGCGCATTATCTTTCTGTTATACTTAATATCGACCAAGGCGTACCCCAAGCGCCTTGTAGAACAGGAAGATGACAACATGCCCCAGAATCAATACGGTTCGCGTGCATCCCGTTTCCAAAATGGTGCGCGTCATGCCGACTGAAACCGAAGAAACTAAAGCCCAAACGGCAAGCTCCATCATTGCCCCGCAGCAGGAGACGATTGTCCTGACGGCCTGCATGCGATCGAAGGACGTTCGCGAGGACGTTCTCCCGATGCTGCTCGAGGATGATTTCGTCAAGTCTGACCATCGTGCGCTGTTCCGCGCCATCCGCGCCATGCACGAGGCGAACTACCCGATTGACGACGTATCCCTGCTCGACTACCTGAGATCCAACCGTGAGCTGGATGCCGCGGGCGGGGAGCAGACCGTCGGGCGTATGTTCGAGTCCGACATGCCACTGCTGTCCTGGCAGACCGCATATGACCGCCTCATCGATGCCTCGAGGCGAAGGTCGCTCGTGACGGCGATGAACGAGATTGAGGCCGAGGCCTACGAGACCCCGACCGATATGAAGGCATTCGTCTCGAAGGTCGAGGGCTCGATCGCGCAGGTGGCCGAGCGCCGCGATATGCGCCCCTATCGGCACATCTCATCGTTCCTCACCGCAGCCGTGGACGAGGCCAGAAACCTCGATAGCGTCCCCTTGGACTCCACCGTCGTGAACACGGGCTTTGCAACCCTGGACGAGATGCTGGCAGGGCTGCGAGCAGGCCAGCTGATCGTAGTCGGCGCGAGGCCGGCCGTCGGTAAGACCTCATTCGCTCTCACCCTCGCGCTCAATGCCGCCCGCCAGGGTGTGAAGGTCGGCATCTTCTCGCTCGAAATGTCAGGCAAGGAACTTGCCCAGAGAATCATCTGCGCTGAGTCAGGCGTCTCGATTTCCCATTTCCGCATGGGAACCATTCCCAAGGCTTCATGGGATGCCATCGCGGCCGCCTGCTGCGATATCCCCGGCAACGACATCGAGATCGAGGACAAGGCGAGCGTCACGATAGGGGACATCCGCGCGACCGCCGCCCGCATGATGCGCGGCGCAGAGCGCGGGCTGATTGTGATCGATTACCTCCAGCTCATCTCGTCCGTATCAGATGGCACCAAGTACCAAAACCGTGCAGTCGAGGTCGGCGAAATAAGCCGCCGCCTGAAAGTGCTCGCCAAGGAGCTGGGCGTCCCCGTGGTCACGCTGGCGCAGTTGAGCCGCCAGGCCGAAGCCCACCCGGGCCTGCCGCGCCTATCGGATCTTCGCGAGTCGGGATCCATCGAGCAGGACGCGGACACGGTCCTATTCCTGTCACGCGACCCGGACGAAATCACGGACGAAAAATCGGGTTCAAGGCAGGTCATCCTGTCGGTCGCGAAAAACCGCAGCGGCCCCACAGGCGAGATCGACATGCTGTTCGTCCCCACGAGCACGAAATTTTACGAGGTGGGACCCAGAAAGGAGGCCCATGATGAGTAAGAAGAAGACCAAGCGCAACTCGAACAAGATCATCGGTCGCTGCCTTGAATCGGATGCCCATGCACAGACCATCGACGAGGGCTTTGCATTTCTCGACCGTCCGATTCTCAAACCGCGCGAGGCTCTCGCGTATCAGTGGGCGCTGCGCAACATCGCGCTTCAGAACCTGCGAATCAAATCGGAAAGCACTCGCGATGCGATAGACAACGGAACGAGCTATTTTTCCGACGGTGCGATTAAGGTGAAGGCCCATATCTTGAGCGGCATCGCCACCGACGTCCGCTTCGCCACCGATGACCCGGATGCCCCCATCGACCGGATCATGATGTCGTTCGTAAAGGTTTACAACGAACAGCAGCATAGATGGTGTCCCGTGGATTCCCATCTCTGGCTATTCGCAGACAAGCTGACCGTGCGCCCAGGAGAGGGCTGGGAAGAGCGAGAGGATGGCGAGGGCTTCGGAGTAGCATTAGGCGACCGCGTCGTATTCCTCGCCGAGGATAGGCTTTATGACGGACCGAAAGGCATGCGCCGACATGGGGCAGGGGAATGGTCGGTGTTGTCGTCCCAGCTGATGTACGGGACGAACAACAAGAGGAAAGCCCGCATCTGCGAGGTTCCCCGCAAAGTGGTAACCGATGGCTACCTGATGTTTCTCACGAAACGAGGCGAGCAGGTCGGTATCGCGCTCATGAATAACGAGGAATGGGCGGAATGTCAGGAGCGCTGTCAAGCGGCGGCAATGAAAGAGCCTTGGAGTCTCGTTGCCTACCTCGAGCAGGCCAAACGCCCCCTAATAATATAAAGGAGATACATGATGATTCAAAAGAAAACGCCGCGCTGTTCCCGAGTGGTCCTAGTCGAACCGACGAGGACCATCTATGGGCACATGGTTTTCAAGTTCACGGGTAACGCCGAGCGGGTAACCACCGGTTTCATCGAGAGGGAGAATCGGGACGATGGTTCCGTTGTGTGGCGTCCGTATATCCGCTCAACGACGCGCTCCGGGTATTGGAATGCCGGACCGATGAAAGAGTTCGTTGACGGGTACAAGTCGGAGGAGGATGCCATGACGGCGCTTCTGGACGAGGCTCAGGAGGTTCTTTGGAGTAGCTAATGGTCGAGATTGAACCCAACCGGCTGCACAGGCGCTTGAAACGCGCCTTGACGGCCAAAGGCATCTCTCAGCGCGAGCTGGGCAGAAGGATTGGGGCGACGCAGGCGAGTGTCTCGCACTATGTGAAGGGAAAGCGCCTGCCGGGAACGGTCGTCCTATACAAAATCTGTAAGGAACTGGATGTCTCAGCGGATTGGCTGCTGGGGCTGAAGCGAAAGGAATCGGACATGAACGATGGCAATTGGATTGATGACGGGATTGTGCCCTACCGCACGGCGGATGATTGCTCCCTTGTCGCCCGCATCGAGCAGGCGGAAGACGGCTCATTCGAATTGGGAATCCTCGAGGGCGACACCGCCTGCGAGCTGTTCGCCCAGCGGTTCGACTCGATGGACGCGGCCAAGAAGTACGGCGATGGCATTCTTGACCAGAAGCTGCAAAGGGACAAGGCGATCACGCTTATCGAGGACGAACTGGACGGCGTACTGAGTCCCAACCTGTCGGACGAGGACTACCTCGCAAGCGCGTCGCTCGATCGCGACACGATGCGCACGCTGGTGGTAAACGCCGTCCCGATTTGCACGGGTCCCACCAATCAGGAGGTTGCCGTGGCGTTCTCCATTTCAGGCCCCGACGGCATCGAGCTGGAGACGGAGCAGGAGCAGGCTGCCTTCGACCTCGCGACCGAGCGAGCCGTGTTCCTCTCCGGTATCTGGTCGGTCTACGCAACGCCGGCGGCTGCGATTGAAGCCGTGAAGGGGCTCATCGCCAAACTTGAAAAAGTCTATCCATCCCTGAACCGATAGAAAAAACGCACTACCTGTCGGCAGTTTCTCTATCTGTAGCCTCCCTTGTCGCGGCACCTGCCTCCATGAGGGAGGCCTCTTCATTCTTGTCGCCCATCATCTCATCAAGAGATTTTTCCTTTTTCTTATTATTCTTATTATTCTTATTGTCCTCGTGCGCGGTGTTCGACTTCTCACGGAGCGCTTTGGCAAACTCCCCGATCTTGTCTCGCCCGATGGTCACATAGGTATTCTTACCGCCATCGTCACGGGACAGCTTCAAGTCATACCTTCCATTGAGCATAATCTGGAGAGATCCCTCATTCGCGGCGCGGTCGAGGTATTTGTCTACTACGACCACCTTGGCGGTAAAGCCGCCGAGACCGTAGCCATCGACCGCGACGCCATGAGGCACCGAGAAGGTAACCGAATTGAGCACCTGACCGTATTGATTGGTTTTCGTCTTACCGTCCTTATCGGTCATGGTCTCGCTGTCGACGATGTTGCCGTACGGGATGATGACCTTCGGATTGTCGAACGCGACATCCTTATCGATCTTCCTGGTTCCGAGATATTGCCCATTGAAGGGCGTCTTGCCCGGATCGGTCTTCTTCTCATCGGCCCGGGTCGCACCCAATGCGCTCGCGACCGCCAGCTTTTCAGGTTTCCGACTCGCCGAGGCCGCGGGCACATCGGCATCTCTATCAAATGTCTTTGCATCCTTACTCTTCGGGATGTTGATGAGCTCTTCGCAGCATTTCTCGAGGTTCGAGACGAAAGTCCCGATTTTATCCTGCCCCACGGTCAGCTCGATGGCGCGACCGTCCTTGAAGCCGCTGAGCTTCAAGGGTCGCGAGTCGTTGAAGGAGGCCTGGAGGATACCCGTCTTCTCCGCCCGCTCGAGGTACTTGTCGGGATTGATGATCTCGACCCGAAGCCCGTCCATGCTGTAGCCATCCAGCTCCATCTTGCGCGGCAGGCGGATCACGATTCGCGACATCTCCTGTCCATATCGGCTCGTCACGGGTGTCCCGTCTCGACGCACCGCAGCCGTGGAGGAGATGACACTCGAGTAGGGGATATTGATGACCGTCTTCTCGATTTTATCCTTTCGGTCTTTCGAGACGATGCCGATGACTTGTCCCTTTTGCACGGTCTGCAGATCGGAATCGACCGGATCGATTCTCTTCACGCGACCCAATCCGAGTTTCTTCAGAAAGTCGAATCCGCCGAGCAGAGTGGTGTTCTGGCTATCGTTTTTCGGCATGATGCCTCCCTAATATCGCAAATCTATTTATCAAGGTATCTACCGAACGCGAAATCGAGGCGGACGGGACGAAAGAAGTCAAACGGCCGGCCGATAATCCTTATCCATATTGACGGGGTGATATACTTTTGTTATCATAAGAGTCGTAATCGATAGATAGATGCGTTTCCCCAAGACGCATCGGACAGGAGATTGACAATGTCAGATTTCAATAAGCCGAAAATCCGGCTGCATACGGTCAATATGCGCGAACAGTTCGTGGCCCCTTTGATGGATGGTCGCCTCAAGGCGATAACGCGCCTGAACGGACGCGGCTACAACACGGGGGACTACCTACGCTTTAGCGTGCTGCCGATGCAGTCCTCGGATGTCCAGTTTTCCATGACCACCGATGACGAGCGCGAGGCGCTCCAGAATCGATTCTACAGGGTCACCTTCGCCATGTACGGCAAGGGGCTGAAGGAGGGCTATGTGACGCTCTCATTGGAACTCATCCGCGAGAAAGCCATCATGGACACCCTCCGTTCCGAGATCGATAGGATGGCCAACAACGGGCAGAAAGTTGAGAATCCGCTCGACGCCTACGCAGATCTCTTCGACACCGCCTATCCCCAGGGTTATGATTCCCCGTATACGAAACGTCACGCCCAGCCCAGTCTTGACAGCATCGCCGAGGTAGCCACCGAGGCGGCGTCCAGCACAGAGCGACCGCGCGGCTGCTGACTTCAAGGAGTGCCCCATGCAAGCCATCACCCTCTTCCTCTCCGACCCCTATAACGTGGCCGGCATCCTTCTGTTCGCCTATATCTACTTCATGGTCTGCAAGCGGATGCTGCACTTCCGCGCATTCAATGTATGGAACGCGAAGACGAACCCGAATGCTTGGTGGCGCTTCGACCGTAGCTCCATCAAGTACGCCTACAGGCATGGGCGCCGCCACATGCCCAAGAAGATCGAGGATTTCTGCATCATGGTGAACCGCGTGATGTACCGCCGCGAGATTCTCGTGAAACTCTACGGCGAAGACGGCAACGACCTCCACATGCCCACCGTCTGGATGAAGAGATCCGATCTGACGCGCAAGGAGCGCATGACCAAGACGATTAAATGCTGCCCCGTCTCCTCGCCTGACAAGCACGGCTTCGCGTTCATCACGGAGAATCACGCCTACATCAGCGCAGTCGAGACCCTGGCGGGTGCGACCCGTCTTGCCGGAAAGCCTTACAAATATGCCTCCCTCGACCACTACGAGATGATCCAGATGCCGCAAGAGCTGTTCCTGAAGGACGAGGTCGTCAAGGCCCGCGTAGAGCGCCTGAAGGAGGACCACGCTTTCATCGTCCGCCATTACAAGCGTGCAGCCCTGTCGTACCGCTTGGCCTACGGCCGCTGCCTGCCGCTCAAGTACTTCCTGCCCCATTACCAGTACAGCCCGATCAGCCACGACATGGCCATCATCTAAGCCCTGTCCCCGCAGAAGCCTATAATCACTTGATATCTAGACCAGATTGGAAACTGCCATGAACACCGACATGAATCCCGAGAACATCAACCCCGACAGCTCCGACAATCTCAACGCCGATAACGAGGAAACCCAACTCATGGATACCCCCGATAACCCCATCGCCGCAGATGTCACCACCGAGCTTCCGCTTGCCAAAGACCTGGAAGATGCCGTGGCACCCGACCTGGACGCTACCGCCGATGACTCCCAGACACCCAGGCGTCCGAGTGGCCTGAAGCGCAAGCTCGTAGCAGGCGGCGTAGCGCTCGCCATCGTCGCGGCACTCGGCATCGGCCTATCGCTGAACCACGAGGCCGTGAACATCCCCGACAACGCACCCGTCGCATCCATCGTCGGCAAGAAGGACTCCAAGACCTATCCCGCATCCGTGACGCTTACGGCCGACGGCTGGAGCGAGGGGGACGGCGAGTTCTCCTACGAGATCGTCGATGCCGACGGCGAGTCCGCCGCCAAGGGGGATATCAAGCCGGGCAAGGAGGCTTCCGTCGACCTACCGAAGGGTGCCTACGCCCTGAACGTCACCTCTATCCCCACCGCCAAGGACGGCAAGACCACCTGGCTGGTGCCGGACGCGGTTGATTTCGTCGTCGAGGGCAAGGGAGCCTCGGTCAAGGTGAGCCTCACCAAGGTCGACATGACCGACGATGCGGCAGTGGACGCGGCAATCGAAAATCTCCCCGAGGAGGAGCGTGCCGCCGCCAAGAAACTCATCGAGGCCAAGCGCGAGAACCCGAACGCCAGCACGGTCAGCGCACCCGTATCCAAACCCAGCAGCTCCACCGTCCAGCAGGCCGGCGCGGCAAACGGCTCATCCGGCAAGGGCGATTCCAAGCCCGCATCCAAGCCCTCCGGCTCCAGTTCCAGCTCCAACAAGAATGACTCGAAGCCGTCCTCGGGCTCTGGCTCGAGCTCGAACAAGGGCGATTCCAAGCCCTCCGGCTCGAACAAGACCGACAAGCCCGCATCCAAGCCCGACAACTCCGGCAACTCCGGCAGCGGCTCGGGATCCGGCAGCTCCAAACCCTCCAAGCCCGCTGAGTCCGAGAAGGTCTGGGCAATCGTAACCCCCGCTTGGGACGAGCAGATCTACCACCCCGCCGTCACCCACACCGAGACCCAGAAGAAAAAGGTTGGCGTCCAATACCGCGCAACGGATGGCACCCTCTTTGATAACGAAGATGCTTGCTCTGAGTATTGTTGGGATAACGGACTCCAGTACGGATGCCTGCCCAAGTATGAGGAGGTCACCGTCACCGTAACCGATCAGGAAGCATGGACCGAGACCATCCACCACGAAGCCGTCTGGGGTTGGGTCAACAAGTAAGATGACCGAATCAAGGAGGGGTGTAGATTATGTTGCTACGTACCTTTATCCATGGGCTTGTGAGCGGAACCAAATCAAGCGACCTGAAAGCATCAACATCGACAGGCTTCGAAAGCAGCTCAAGCGAAAGCGGGAATCCTTCGAAAAGTCGTTCACCCGAATCGAAATGACCAAGGAACACCTGAACGAGATAATGGCGAGCCTTTGCAAGAAACTGATGATCGATAAAAGCGATTTGGTCGCGATCCACGAGGCCGCGCTCGTCGCCCTTGGAATCGACAGTAATGCAGTTCCGTACGGGTTGGACTTTCTCGTCTTGCGGGGTCTAGGGGATGCGGGTGTTTCCAAGTTATCCATCGATGGCTTCGATATCCGTCTTCATGCGCCCGAGAATTTTGAAGCGAATGGCCCTATCTCCCTTGTTGCCCCCAGAGGCATGGATTTCCCGTCTCTTGCTCCCGAGACCATCTTAGAGACAATTTCCAAGTCTCCGAGCTGCAGGTACCTGATGGAACAGAGGGCTGCGTTGGCGGAGCTGCTGCACTTCGACGATATGGACGATGACGAGCTCCGCCAATTTGCCGCCTATGTCAGGCCGTGATTTCATAGGATTCAGCGAAGGATGCTGTCACGTCCACCGTTTAATGAGGTACCGCCCTGAAATATCTCGTTGAAGATTCCGATAATCCTGCGCCCCCTGTTCAGGACTACGCCGAGGCCAAGGAAATCGTCCGCCAAGTACTCGGCTCCCATCCTTCGGTGAAGCAAGCTGCCATGTTCGGCTCTTTCGTACGCGGCGAGCAGACGGGCTCCTCCGACGTCGACCTGCTTCTCCAGGTCGACAGCAAGAAGGCCTTCGAAGTCGTCGGCATCGGCCTCGACTTGGCCGAGAGGCTTGGACGGGACGTAGACATGCTGGCGACTCTCTGCGGAGCCCAGAGCGGTTTCATCGAGAACCTGAATAGAGAAGGACGCATCATCTACAGTAGGGAGCTATAGAGTATGAGAACACTTGAAGAGGCGCGAAACACCCTTCAGATTTCGCAGGAAGATATCGACTTCATCATCGAAGGAATCCTGCGCGCTGGTGAGCCGATCGTCATCATCGCCTACGGCTCTCGGGCTCGCGGCGAAGCCGATGAATATAGCGACTACGACATTCTCTGTCTTTCCGCCCTTGAGGGATGTGAGCTTAAGGAATACTCGCTTGCAGCCGATGGGGAGCTATGGGGACTCGCTCGCGACTTGGACTTTCTCGTCCTGAACGTCGATGAGTTCAGAGCCGGTCTGAAAGCCGGAAACGAGTTCGCATGCGACGTAGACCGAGATGGTGTGGTTCTCTATGGAACAGTTTAACGCATACGAGGATTACTACGGAAATCTGCTATTCGCCGCCTACGGTTGGGGAACAAGTAGAATAGAACTGATACCCTGATAGTACCAAGGGAGGTGCCACCTTGAAATATCTTGTTGAAGATTGCGAGAACCCATCAATCCCCGTGAATACGCTTGCGGATGCCGCAAGCCGCGCCCGAGCAGTGTTTTCCGACTACCCATGCGTGGTCAAAGCGGTTCTATTTGGCTCGTTCTCGCGAGGTGAGCAGACAGATGCGTCCGACGTTGATTTTTTCCTCGGCCTCGATTCGACCTGCGCATCCTCAGACTACCTGTCCTTGCTCGACTCACTTGCCTCGGCGCTCGGAAGGGATGTCGATGTCACGGTGAAGCTGAAGGGCGCCACGGACAGGTTCGTATACAACCTCAAAACGGAAGGGAGACTCATATATGACAGAGCCAGAAATCGAGATATTCCATCAAATGCTGCTTAGATGCGATGATATTGCAGGGAAGCTCGACTATTTCGATGTCGATGAGAGCCTATGGCAACACAGCCCCTACATTAGGGACTCTTTTCTCATTTCGGTTTCGCAAATAGGCGAACTCGTCTCCAAAATCAGTCCCGAGACGTGCCGCCGGTATTTTCCCGATATCGAATGGCAGCAAATTAGGGGAATGCGAAACATCATTGTGCATGTCTACGCTAATGTCGATTACGATATCGTATGGGATGTCGTCAACGAGGAGGCTCCCAAGCTCAAGCAGACCCTCCTCAAAAACGATGATATCCGCCGTGAGTATGAGTCCACGCTTGTGGTTGAGGAGGACATCGAAGAAGACATCCTCGGGTATTTCGGCGCTCTCGATCCGATTGTCGGCGATGGTGCTGATGGACGCATTCCGCAAGACGGCAATCGCCCTTAAGGGCACTAATCAACCCATTAAAACGATAAGGGGCCAGAGATAATATCTCTGGCCCCTTTACTTACTTCCTCCTGACGCCCACCACGCCGTCCGAGACGACCTCGCTCCAGCGGATGTAACGCACCGTATCCATGGCTAGCTTTACTGCGCTGCCAGCTCGTGCTCGCGAGCACGAGCGCCCAGAGACATCAATTTCGGATGCCGTCGCAGCGTTCGCCTCGTCCGCGTCGAGCCACGCTTCGCA